>JBEVMD010000076.1:0-9923 GCA_040508835.1 Duganella sp.
CTAAGCCAGGATCGCGGCACCGACAGCAACGGCAGACGCATGCGTCTGCCGTTTTTTTTCGCCCAGCCGGGCCGCCGCGCCGGTCTACGTATGACTACGTAAGCACCCGTCGCGCCTGAAGCGGGGCCGGCAAGTACTGCCCAAACATGCTATGGTGGACCCTTTTTGCCACCGATTTTAGCGCCTCCAGGCAGCGATCCCACCTTATGCACTCCGACCCAATTTCCGACACCACCCTCCCCAACACGCCGATTGCCGCTCCGCACGGCGCTGGCATGGCCAACCTGGCGCTGGCCATCGGCGGCCTGGCCATCGGCACCGGCGAGTTTGCCTCGATGAGCATCCTGCCCATGGTGGCCGCCGACCTGCACACGGACCTGCCCCACATGGGCCATATGATCAGCGCCTATGCGCTGGGCGTGGTGTTCGGTGCGCCGCTGATCGCCATTTTCCTGGCGCGCATGCCGCGCAAGGGCATGCTGATGATGTTGATGGCGCTGTACGCGGTGGGCAATCTGTTGAGCGCGGCCGCGCCCGCCTATGGCACGCTGCTGCTGGCGCGCTTCGTGGCCGGCATTCCGCACGGTGCATACTTTGGCGTGGCAGCGCTGGTGGCCGCTTCCATGGCCGTGCCGGCGCGACGCGGCCAGGCCGTCTCGCGCGTGCTGCTGGGACTGACAATTGCCAACATCTTCGGCGTGCCGCTGGCCACCTGGCTCGGCCACAGCTTCGGCTGGCGCTCGGCCTTCCTGGTCGTCGGCGTGCTGGGGGTGATCACCGCCCTGATGGTGCGCTACAACGTGCCCGTGATTGCTGCCGGCGACGCCAGCCCGCAGCGCGAGCTGGGCGTGTTCCGCAAACCGCAGGTGTGGATCACGCTGCTGATGGTGTCGATCGGCTTCGGCGGCCTGTTTGCGGTGTACACCTATGTCACGCCCACTTTGCTGGAGATCACCAAGGTCTCGCCCACCATGGTGGCGGTGCTGCTGGCGCTGATCGGCGTGGGCATGACGCTCGGTAACCTGGTGGGCGGATGGCTGGCCGACCGCTCGCGCATGTGGACCATCTTTGGCGCGCTGCTGTGGAACGTGGCGGCACTGACGGCGTTTTATTACACCAGCGCCCATGGATGGGCCGTGGCCATCAACCTGTTCCTGATCGGCTGCGGCATCGCAGTAGCACCTGCCGTGCAGACGCGCCTGATGGACGTGGCCGGCGACGCCCAGACCGTGGCCGCCGCCCTCAACCACTCCGCCTTCAACTGCGCCAACGCGGCCGGCGCCTGGTTCGGCGGCATGGCGATCGCCCATGGCATGGGCCTGCAATCGACCGGCCTGGTGGGCGCCTTGCTGGCGGTGGGCGGCATTGTCGTGCTGGGGATTTCGGTGTTGATGGAGCGGCGCAGTCAGGCGCCTGTTGCCGTCGCCAACTACGGCTGAGCGTCAGGCAGGCAGGGGCCCAACCACCGCCTGCCTTCCCCGATGCGAAAGGCGCCCACGGACGGCTTGCCCATGCCGTAGCAGCGGCTGCCGTTTTGCTTGATACATCTCCTCCCCTTCCCCAGCTCGTCCCCCTGCTTCCTCATGCCAAAGGCTGTACGCCAGGCTATGTCCCAGTCATCCCGCCTCGTCTCCGTTCTCACCCATGCGCGTCGAATGCATCATTAAAATAAAGTTATTACATATAAATATTTGTTGTATATTTGTACTAGTTATTCAAAAGTTACAATGTGTGAGTTTCTGAAGGAAAGTCAATTGCTACGATCGATGGCGCTGGTCTGGCGGTGAAATCTGTTCACCGAGCCTGGTCATTCACTGAAGGAGTAACGCATGTTTCGATTGAAAACCCACGACATCAAACGCAATCGCGCCATCGGCATGGCGATGCTTGGCGCCTCATTTGCGATCCAAATGGTGCCGCCTGTTTTGCAAGCATGGGCGAGAGTGCTGGGACTGGGAACGGGCACCACGATGACAGGTATTGCAGCGGTTTATCTGGTGCTGGTGGCGATCGTGCTGTCCCGAAGGCGCGCAGATAAACTGGAATGAGGGCCAGCTGCGGTAGCACCGCAGGCGGAGCGTGCGGACGCGGCCGGGAGCCGCGCCCCTAGCCGATCACGCATCGGCCAGAATCAACATCGCGCACGACGAAATTGGCACAACGGCGATGCTGCCTGTCTAAAATCGCCGAAACCGACGTATGATTTTGCGCATGCCCTTTTTCTCACATTCAGCTGAAGGAAACACCATGCGCGACAATATTTTCACCGGCACCATTCCAGCCCTGATGACGCCCTGCACTGCCGACCGCACGCCCGACTTCGACGCCCTGGTCCGCAAGGGCCGCGAACTGGTCGACGCCGGCATGAGCGCCGTCGTGTACTGCGGTTCGATGGGCGACTGGCCGCTGCTGACGGAAGCGCAGCGCCAGGAGGGCGTGGCGCGCCTGGTGGCCGCTGGGGTGCCGACCATCGTCGGCACGGGCGCGGTGAACTCGAAGGAAGCGGTGTCGCATGCGGCGCACGCGGCCAAAGTCGGCGCGCAAGGCCTGATGGTGATCCCGCGCCTGCTGTCGCGCGGTTCGTCGCCGGCCGCGCAGAAGGCGCACTTTGCGGCCATCCTGCAGGCCGCGCCTGCGCTGCCGGCCGTCATCTACAACAGCCCTTATTACGGCTTTGCAACCCGCGCCGACCTGTTCTTCGCTCTGCGCGCCCAGCACCCGAACCTGATCGGCTTCAAGGAATTCGGCGGCGCCGCCGACCTGCGCTACGCGGCCGAACACATCACGAGCCAGGACGACAACGTCACGCTGATGGTGGGCGTGGATACGCAAGTGGTGCATGGCTTCGTCAACTGCGGCGCCACCGGCGCCATCACCGGCATCGGCAACGCGCTGCCGCGCGAAGTGCTGCACCTGGTGGACCTGTCGCGCCAGGCTGCGGCCGGCAACGCCGTGGCCCGCCGCCAGGCGCGCGAGCTGGAAGCGGCGCTGCTGGTGCTGTCGTCGTTCGACGAAGGGACGGACCTGGTGCTGTTCTACAAATACCTGATGGTGCTCAACGGCGACACCGAATACACGCTGCACTTCAACGAGACCGATGCCCTGAGCGACAGCCAGCGCCGGTACGCCGAGACGCAATACGCGCTGTTCCGCGACTGGTATGCCAACTGGGCGAAAGAAGTCGCTGCGTGATCCAGACCGGTGGACTTCCACCACTCCGGTAGACATTTCTGACCTATGGTTATGGTTAAGGTTATGGACATACACTCACGAACGGCCATACATGGCACTTGGCGGCATCACCCCAAAACAGAAGCTTGCCTTGGCCGCATAACCTCTACTTTTAGCGCGCTCTAAAAAATGGGGGGATTACCAGAGGCACCGCTGGGTCTTTGCCTATATATTTTCAGCCGAGCTACAGGCAGTCACTCGAGGCAATTCCAGTCTCAACTTATACGAGAAAAATTTCAATTTCCGTGACACTCAACGGCCCCCCGCTGCCGCACTGACCGCTCAGGCAAATTTCGTGAAGTCCGGCTTGCGCTTCTCGAAGAACGCCGTGAACGCCTCGCGCGCTTCCGGCGACGACAGCATGGCGCCGAAGTGCTTGTTTTCGGCAGCGATGGTGTCGGTCACGGCATTGTTGCGGCTCGCTTTCATCAGCTGCTTGGTGGTGCGGATCGAGCTGGCCGGCAGCGCCACCAGCTTGGCGGCCTGGCCCTGGGCAAAGGCCAGCAGTTCGTCGGCCGGCACTACTTTCGAGACCAGACCCATCTCCAGCGCTTCCGGCGCCAGGAATGCTTCGCCCAGCATCAGCTTTTCCGCTGCGCGCGGGTAGCCGGCGATGTGCGTGAACAGCAGGCTCGAGCCGAACTCGGGGCACAAACCGAGCTGCGCGAACGGCATCGAGAACTTCGCATTGTCGGCCGCGTACACGAGGTCGCAATGCATGAGCAGCGTGGTGCCGATGCCCACTGCCGCGCCCGAGACGGCTGCCACGACCGGCTTGGTCGCGCCACTCAGCGCCAGCATGAACTTGTAGACGGCGCGGTCTTCGATGTCGCCGCTGCTGGGGGCGTTTTTCATGAAGTCTTCGAGGTCGTTGCCAGCGGTGAAAATTTCGGGCTTGCCGGTGATCAGGATGGCGCGCACGGCCACGTCTGCTTCGGCGTCGGTGATGGCGTCGGCCATGGCCTGGTACATGGCGGCCGTGATTGCGTTCTTGCGCTCGGGACGGTTGAATTCCAGGGTCAGGATGCCGTCTTGTTTGTTGCTCAGAATGTCCATGCGTTTCTCCACTATGCTTTAAAAACAAAAGGCGCCGTGGTTCTCACCGCAGCGCCTTTTTTTTATGATGGCTTAATCTTGCTTATACACGCTCGATGATGCCTGCCGCGCCCATGCCGGCGCCCACGCACATCGTGACCATGCCGTACTTCAAGTTGTTACGGCGCAGCGCATGCACGACGGTCGCGGCGCGGATGGCGCCGGTTGCGCCCAGCGGGTGACCGAGGGCAATCGCCCCGCCCATCGGGTTCACCTTGGCCGGGTCCAGGCCCAGGTCGCCGATCACGGCCAGCGCCTGCGCCGCAAACGCTTCGTTCAGCTCGATCCAGTCCAGCTGGTCCTGGGTGATGCCGGCCGCTTTCAGTGCGTCGGGAATCGCGAACTTCGGACCGATGCCCATGATTTCCGGCGGCACGCCCTTGACCGCGAACGACGAGAACTTGGCCAGCGGCGTCAGGTTGTGCTCGCGCAGGATTTTCTCGGACACGACCAGCAGCGCACCGGCGCCGTCGGACATCTGCGAGCTGTTGGCGGCCGTGACCGAACCCTTGGCGGCGAACACAGGCTTCAGCTTGGACAGCGATTCCATGGTGGAATCGGCGCGCGCGCCTTCGTCGGTGTCGACGGTGCGGGTCTTGATGTCGATTTCGCCGGTGGCCAGGTTCGGCGTGCGGGTAATGATCTCGACCGGCGTGGTTTCGTCCTTGAAGAAACCGGCCTGCTGCGCAGCGATGGCGCGGCGGTGCGATTCGACCGCGAACGCATCCTGCGCCTCGCGCGACACTTTCCACTGGGTGGCCACTTTCTCGGCGGTCAGGCCCATGCCGTAGGCCATGCCCACGTTTTCGTCGGAGAACATATTCATGTTCATCGATGGCTTGTTGCCCATCATCGGCACCATCGACATCGATTCCACGCCACCGGCCAGCATGACGTCCGCTTCACCGACGCGGATGCGGTCGGCCGCCATGGCCAGCGCGGTGATGCCCGACGCGCAGTAACGGTTGACGGTGACGCCGCCCACGGTTTTCGGCAGGCCGGCCAGCAGCACCGATTGACGGGCAATATTAAAACCCTGCTCCGCTTCCGGGAACGAGCAGCCGATGATGGCGTCGGTGATCAAGGCCGGATCGAGGCCGGGCGCCTGCGCCAGCACGGACTGGATCACGCGCACCAGCAGATCGTCCGGGCGGGTCTTGTTGAACATGCCGCGCGGCGCTTTGCCGATCGGGGTACGGGTGGCGGAGACGATGTATGCGTCTTGAATTTGTTTGCTCATTATCTTCTTCCTAGATTAGTTGCGTACCGGCTTGCCGGTTTGCAGCATGCCCATGATCCGTTCTTGCGTCTTTGGATGATTCAACAGCTCCAGGAAGGCCTTGCGCTCGCGATCCAAAATCCACTGCTCGCTCACGAACGAACCCTGGTCGATGTCGCCGCCCGAAACGATCTCGGCAATCATGTCGCCCAGCTTGAAGTCGTGTGCCGAAATAAAGCCGCCGTCGCGCATATTGACCAGCTGCGCCTTGATGGTGGCCCAGCCGTAGCGGCCGGTCACCTGGATCGGCGCCTTCACTGGCGGACGGTAACCCTTGTCGAACATGGCGCGCGCTTCCACCTTGGCCACGTGCAGCAGCTCGTAGGCGTTGAACACGATCACGTCGTCGTCCTTCAGGTAACCCATGGCCTGCGCTTCCAGTGCCGACTTCGACACATTGGCGGTGGCCGCGTTGGTGAAACCGGTTTTCAGGAATTGCAGGATGTCGTTGCCCTTGGCTTCCTTGGCCGCGCGCGCAGCCGCTTCCTTCAGACCGCCGCCGGCAGGAATCAGGCCTACGCCCACTTCCACCAGGCCGATATAGGTCTCGATCGAGGCCACGCGCTTCGATGCATGCAGCGCCAGCTCGCAACCGCCGCCCAAAGCGAGGCCAGCCACGGCAGCGACCACCGGCACGTTCGCGTATTTCAGCGACATGAACGTGTCCTGCAGTTCCTTGATGATCGGGTCGACTGCCTTGGCGCCGCCTTGCATGAAGGCTGGCAGTGCCGATTGCAGGTCGGCGCCGGCGGAGAACGCGCCGCCTTCGGCTGCGTCCGCATTCCAGATCACCAGGCCCTTGAAGTTTTTCTCGGCTTCGGCCAGTGCTTTTTTGAAGCCGTTGATGACGTCCGGGCTGATCACGTGCATCTTGGTTTTCAGCGAGATGATCAGCACATCGTCGTCCTGGTGCCAGACGCGGACCGAGTCGTCCTCGTGGAACGTGGTGCCCGCCGTGCGGCCATCGATGGCGCCAGCGCCAACCACCGGCGCGCGGAACGCCTGGCGCTCGTACACAGGCAGGGTCGAGCGTGGCACGAACGATTGCGATACAGCCGACCACGAACCTTCGGGCGTGTGCACGCCGCCTTTTTCAGCCACCGGACCTTCGAATACCCAGGCCGGCAGCGGTGCGGACGACAGCGCCTGGCCCGCATCGATATCTTCCTTGACCCACTGGGCAACCTGCGACCAGCCGGCCGCCTGCCAGGTTTCGAACGGACCCACGGTCCAGCCGAAGCCCCAGCGCATGGCGAAGTCGATGTCGCGGGCGTTGTCGGCCACGGTGTCCAGGTGCACGGCAATGTAGTGGAACGCATCGCGGAAGATCGCCCACAGGAACTGGCCCTGCGGGTTGGTCGATTCGCGCAGCGCTTTCATTTTCTTGACCGGATCTTTTTCCTTCAGGATGCGGCCAATGATGTCGGCAGCCTTGGCGCCGCCCGGCACGTAGTCACCGGTGGCAAAGTCCAGGCGCAGGATGTCCTTGCCCACCTTCTTGTAGAAGCCGGCGCCCGACTTCTGGCCCAGCGCGCCTTTTTCCACCAGCTTGGCCAGCACTTCCGGCGTCTTGTACACGGATGCGAACGGATCGTTCGGCAGGTTGTCCTGCATGGTCTTGATCACGTGGCCCATGGTGTCGAGGCCCACCACGTCGGCAGTGCGGAACGTGCCCGACTTGGCGCGGCCGAGCTTGGCACCGGTCAGGTCATCGACCACGTCCACCGACAGGCCGAATTTCTCGGCTTCGTGCACGATGGCCAGGATGCCGAACACGCCCACGCGGTTGGCGATGAAGTTCGGCGTGTCTTTCGCGCGGACCACGCCCTTGCCCAGGGTGGTGGTCAGGAAACCTTCGAGCTGGTCGGCGATTTCCGGCTTGGTGAACTCGGTCGGAATGATTTCCACCAGGTGCATATAGCGCGGCGGGTTGAAGAAGTGCACGCCGCAGTAACGCGATTTCAGGTCCGCATCGAACCCTTCGGACAGCTTGCCGATCGACAGGCCCGACGTGTTCGACGCGAAAATCGCGTTGGCGCCGATGTGCGGGGCGACCTTCTTGTACAGGTCGTGCTTCCAGTCCATGCGCTCGGCAATCGCTTCGATAATCAGGTCGCACTCTTCCAGCTTGGCCAGGTCGTCTTCGTAGTTCGCCACTTCGATCAGGGCGGCGTGGTCCTTGTTGCCGAGCGGTGCAGGCGACAGTTTTTTCAGGCCTTCGATGGCTTTCAGGACGATGCCGTTTTTCGGGCCTTCCTTGGCCGGCAGGTCGAACAGCACGACAGGCACTTTGGCGTTGACGCAGTGGGCGGCGATTTGCGCGCCCATCACGCCGGCGCCCAGCACGGCTACTTTTTTAACGATGAAATTGGTCATGTCGTTCCTCTCTTAGAACAGGTCGGCGTCGAGGGCCATCAGGTTGGCGGAACCCGAACGTGCCTGGCGGATCAGGGTAGCGGTTTCCGGTTGCAGACGGGCGAAGTAGAAGCGCGTCGTGGCCAGTTTTGCTTTGTAGAAGTTGTCGCCGCTGTCTTCCTTGGCCAGTGCAATCTTGGCCATTTGCGCGAACAGGTAACTGTACACCAGGTGGCCGACCACGCGCAGGTACGGTACGCAGGCAGCGCCCACTTCGTCCGGGTTCTGGAACGCCTTCATGCCGATTTCCATGGTCAGCTTGGTGACCTTGTCGCCGAGGTCGCCCAGCGGGGTGATGAATTCGCTCAGCGCTTCGTCGGTGCCGTTTTCTTCGACAAAATTCTTGATCTTTTCGCCGAACTTGCGCAGCTTGGCGCCGTTGTCGCCCAGGATCTTGCGGCCCAGCAGGTCCAGCGACTGGATGGTGTTGGTGCCTTCGTAAATCATGTTGATGCGGGCGTCGCGCACGTACTGCTCCATGCCCCATTCGGCAATGTAGCCGTGGCCGCCGAATACCTGCATCGCTTCCGAGGTAGCGATCCAGCCGTTGTCGGTGATGAAGGCTTTAACGATAGGCGTCAGCAGCGCGACTTCGTCGGCCGCTTCCTTGCGCACGTCGGCGTCCGGGTGGTGCAGTTCGCGGTCGATCTGCAGCGCCACGTACGACGTGAACGCGCGGCCGCCTTCGGCATAGGCCTTGGCGGTGAGCAGCATGCGGCGCACGTCCGGGTGCACGATGATCGGATCGGCTGGCTTGTCCGGTGCTTTCACGCCCGACAGCGAACGCATCTGGATGCGGTCCTTGGCGTAGACCAGCGCGTTCTGGTACGCGACTTCGGTCAGGCCCAGCGACTGCATGCCCACGCCCAGGCGGGCGGCGTTCATGAACACGAACATGGCGTTCAGGCCCTTGTTCGGCTGGCCGATGATCCAGCCTTTCGCGCCGTCCAGGTTCATCTGGCAAGTCGAGTTGCCGTGGATGCCCATTTTTTCTTCGATGGCGCCGCAGGTGATCGGATTCCGTGCCCCGATGGTGCCGTCGGCGTTCGGCAGGAACTTCGGCACCAGGAACAGCGAAATGCCTTTCGAGCCTTCCGGTGCGTCCGGCACGCGGGCCAGCACCAGGTGCAGGATGTTTTCAGCCATGTCGTGCTCGCCGGCCGAGATAAAGATCTTGTTGCCGGTGATCAGCCACGAGCCGTCTTCCTGCGGCAGCGCTTTCGAGCGCAGCATGCCCAGGTCGGTGCCGCAGTGCGGTTCGGTCAGGCACATGGTGCCGGTCCATTCGCCCGACACCAGCTTCGGCAGGTAGGTCGATTTCTGTTCGTCGGTGCCGTGTTCCTTCAGGCACTCGTAGGCGCCGTGCGACAGGCCGGGGTACATGGTCCAGGCCTGGTTGGCCGAGTTCAGCATTTCGTAGAACGAGTTGTTCAGCAGCACCGGCAGGCCCTGGCCGCCGTATTCCGGATCGCACGCGAGCGCCGCCCAGCCGCCTTCGACGTACTGCTTATAGGCTTCTTTAAAACCTTTCGGGGTGGTGACGGAGTTGGTCGCCACGTCCAGCTTGCAGCCTTCGCGGTCACCGGAGTGGTTCAGCGGGAACAGCACTTCGGACGTGAACTTGCCGCCCTCTTCCAGCACCTGGTTGATGATGTCGGCATCGATTTCGGCGTAGTCCGGCAACGCTTTCAGTTCTTCCTGCACGTTGAGCAGTTCGTGCAGCACGAATTGCATATCCCGGATTGGCGCGACGTATTGACCCATGGTTTTCTCCTGATGACTTTTATGACTGCAAAATTGTTGGACTGCGGTGTTTGTTCGACTACTTGTATGACGGTGCTGGTGGATTGCGGTAGGACTCGATCAGGCGCTCGAAGCCGATGGCGGCACGCTCGAGGCTGCC
>JBEVMD010000078.1:0-6495 GCA_040508835.1 Duganella sp.
TTGGAACTGGCATGGCAAAGTTTGATGTAGCAGTAATCGGCGCTGGTGCCGCCGGCATGATGTGTGCGGCCACGGCGGCCCAGCGCGGCAAGCGCGTGGTGCTGATCGACCACGCTGCCAAGCTGGCCGAGAAAATCCGCATCTCGGGTGGCGGCCGCTGCAACTTCACCAACATCAACACCAGTCCCGCCAATTTCCTCTCTGAAAACCCGCACTTCTGCAAAAGCGCGCTGTCGCGCTACACGCCCAACGACTTTCTGGCGCTGGTAAAAAAACACCGCATCGGCTACCACGAAAAACATCGCGGCCAGCTGTTCTGCACCGAGTCGGCCGAGCTGATCATCGAGATGCTCAAGGACGAGTGCGCTGCGGGCGACGTGCACTGGCGCATGCCGTGCAAGATTGCCAGCGTAGAACACACCGATGCCGGCTATGTGCTCGAGACGGACTCGGGGACTATCGAAGCGGAGTCGCTGGTGATTGCCACCGGCGGCCTGTCGATCCCGAAAATCGGCGCCACCGACTTCAGCTACCGCATCGCCCAGCAGTTCGAGCTGCGCATGGTCGAGCCGCGTCCGGCGCTGGTGCCGCTGACGTTCGACCCGCAAGCGTGGGCGCCGTTTGCCGAGCTGTCCGGCATCGCGCTGGAAGTGGACGTGACGACCGGCTCGCTCAAGGGCCGCAACCCGACCGGCGCGCGCTTCCGCGAAGATCTGCTGTTCACCCATCGGGGCCTGTCCGGTCCCGCCATCCTGCAAATTTCCAGCTACTGGACGCCGGGCACGCCGATTGTCATCGACCTGCTGCCCGAGACCGACGTGGCGGCCACGCTGATCGAAGGCAAGGGCACCATCAAGAAGCAGCTGGGCAACGTGCTGGCGCAGTGGCTGCCCACGCGCCTGGCCGAAGGCTTGCTGCTGGCGCATGGCTTCGCGCTCGACGCGCGCCTGGCCGACATGCAGGACGCGCAACTGCGCAAGCTGGGCGCGGCCATCAACCAGTGGACCCTGACCCCGAACGGTTCCGAAGGCTACCGCAAGGCGGAAGTCACGCGCGGCGGCGTCGACACCCGCGAGCTGTCCCAGCAGACCATGATGGTGACCAAGGTGCCGGGCCTGTACTTCATCGGCGAAGCGGTGGACGTGACCGGCTGGCTCGGCGGCTACAATTTCCAGTGGGCGTGGGCATCGGGCGTCGCGGCGGGACAGTCGGTCTGACGGAAACCTGATATACTGGCGTTCCAGTTGTAACGGCGCAGGTGCAATCCAATCGCCCGGGTGTTTCGGGAGCAGAAAGATTGCCGGAGTTTATGTGGGAGCTGACTCGGCGTCGTCTTGTTGTTTTTGCAGTCAAAGCCGCACGGCGGGCCGTCTCGATGGCCCCTGGACTTCCATTTCCCTGCAAAAGCTGCTATAGTCTTTGTCTCCCTATAACCTCAACGGTTTGAATTTTTACATGACCACTATTCGCCTTAAAGAAAACGAGCCGTTCGAAGTCGCAATGCGTCGCTTCAAACGCACCATCGAAAAAACCGGTCTGCTGACCGAACTGCGCGCACGCGAGTTCTACGAAAAGCCAACGGCTGAGCGCAAGCGCAAGCTGGCAGCTGCAGTCAAGCGTCACTACAAACGCATCCGCAGCCAGCAGCTGCCGAAAAAACTCTTCTAAGACTGCTTACGCAGACCAGCCCGGTAGTGTGGCGTGTAGCGCGCCTGTGCCACGGTAGGAGTCTGCTGCATCTAGAGAATACCCGCTCCGGTTCGCCGCGGCGGGTTTTCGCGTTTTAACTGCGTGCATTTTTGCTGTGCGCATTTATACTGCGCACATATTTACTCCACTAATTTTCAGAAAGAATCCCATGGGCCTGAGAGAACAAATCACCGAAGACATGAAAAACGCCATGCGCGCCAAGGAAGCCGGCCGCCTGTCCACCATTCGTCTGATTCTGGCCGAGATCAAGCGCAAGGAAGTGGACGAACGCATCGTTGTCGACGACCAGCAAACGGTCGCCATCGTGGAAAAAATGATCAAGCAGCGCAAGGATTCGATCACCCAGTTCGAAGCTGGTGGTCGCGCCGACCTGGCCGACATCGAAAAAGCCGAGCTGGTCGTGCTGAGCGCGTACATGCCCGCCGGCCTGTCCGACGAGGAAATCGCGGCGGAAGTCACCGCTGCCGTGGCCGCTTCGGGCGCGGCCGGACCGCAGGACATGGGCAAGGTCATGGCCATCGTCAAGCCCAAGCTGGCAGGCCGCGCCGACATGACGGTGGTGTCCGCACTGGTCAAAAAGGCGCTCACTCCGGCCTGATGTGTTGCGCTGCCGTGCATTGATCGGCATCAACGCCGATCAAGCGCGGCAGGTTAGTCTGAATAATTACTCTACCGTCCAGCCCTGTGATCCCCCAATCATTCATCTCTGATTTGCTGAACCGCGTCGACATTGTCGACGTCGTCGGACGTTATGTGCAGCTCAAAAAGGGCGGCGCCAATTTCATGGGCTTGTGCCCATTCCACAACGAAAAATCCCCGAGTTTCACGGTCAGCCCCACCAAGCAGTTTTACCATTGCTTCGGCTGCGGCGCGCATGGCACGTCGATCGGTTTCCTGATCGAATACTCGGGCATGGGCTTCGTGGACGCCGTCAAGGACCTGGCGCAAAACGTCGGCATGGTGGTGCCCGAACAGGATGACAAGATTCCGCCGCAGCAAAGGGCGGCCATGCAGGCGCAAAGCCTGGCGCTGTCCGACGCCATGACGCAGGCGTGCGATTTTTACCGGACCCAGTTGCGCACCGCGCCCACCGCCATTGCCTACCTCAAGGGACGCGGGCTTACCGGCGAAATCGCCGCCCGTTTCGGCCTCGGCTATGCGCCACCGGGCTGGGACAATCTGAAGGCCATTTTTCCCGAGTACGAGGCGGTGGCGCTGGCTGAAGCAGGCCTGGTGATCGACCGCGTGGACGAGGACGGCGGCAACCGCAAGCGGTACGACCGTTTCCGCGAGCGCGTGATGTTTCCCATCAAAAATACCAAGGGCCAGGTGATTGCCTTTGGCGGCCGCGTACTGGACGGCGGCGAACCGAAGTACTTGAATTCTCCCGAAACGCCTTTATTTTCTAAGGGATTCGAACTGTACGGCCTGTTCGAGGCGCGCCAGGCGATCCGCGATGCGGGCTATGTGCTGGTGACCGAAGGCTATATGGACGTGGTGGCGCTGGCGCAGATGGGGTTCCCGCAAGCGGTGGCCACGCTTGGCACGGCCTGCACCCCGCACCATGTGCAAAAACTGTTGCGGCAGACCGATACCGTGATTTTCAGTTTCGACGGCGACAAGGCCGGCCGCCGCGCCGCACGGCGCGCGCTGGAAGCGTGTTTGCCGCATGTGGCGGACAACAAGACCATCAAGTTTCTGTTTTTGCCCACCGAGCATGATCCGGACAGCTACGTGCGCACGTTCGGCAACGAAGCGTTCGAGCAGGAGATTCACGAAGCGATGCCGCTGTCGCAGTTCCTGATCAAGGAAGTGGTGGGCGAGCACGATTTGCAAAGTCCCGAGGGCAGGGCGCGCGCCCAGTTCGACGCCAAGCCCATGTTGCAGTCGATGACGCCCACGGCCTTGCGCCTGCAGATCGTGCGCGGCCTGGCGCAGCTGACTCAGACCACGCCGCACGAGATCGAGGCGCTGTTCGAGCTGGCCAAGCCGGTGGCGCTGTCGCGCAAGGCGCCCAGCCGCAGCGGGCGTCCCGCGCCGGTGGGGCTGGAGTTGCAGATCGTGCGCCTGATCGTGGCCAACCCGCCGCTGGCGCTGGACATCGACGAGGCGGCGCTGGCGGCGTTCCAGTTCTTCGGCGCCGACGCCGCCGAGCGGCTGGCCCAGCTGGTCGGTGCGGCGCAATCGCTGGGCCCGAACGGCGGCTTTGCCGCGCTGGCCCAGCATTTAAAGGCGCAGGGCGAAGAGTACGACGAGATCATCGGCGAAATCGTCAAGGAGCCGGAGTCCGAATTCGAGGCAGTGCGCGCGTTTTTACGCAGCGCCATCCGCGAGGTCAAGAACGATGCCTTGAAGCAGGAGCTGAGCCAGTTGTTTGCGTCCGGCCTGACATCCGACGAGATTGGCGTGCGGTTCCGTGAGTTGACGGCGCAACAAGATCAGCTGTTGCGCGAGGCGCAGGCGGAGTTGGCGAACCGCTAAGATTGAGGTGATGTGGTGGCGTATTGATGGTTGTCATGTTTTCATGAAGTTTACAGCCGGGATGACGGGTGCTTCCCTCTGGATATTGAAAAGTGACGTGCTATAATAAAACGCTAAGTGTTGTATGTTTTGGCATCGTTTTTCCGTTCAGAGTGTGTTTGTTTTCAGTGAGTTAGGCTCCTGATCGATGCGCAAATCCAGGCGGCGGACGGGCTGAACCATGTTGGCGAGTTGGATAGGTAAATAAATAAGTTGGCGCGAACGCCGGCTTATGTTTGCTGTCTAACCCAGTCATGGTTTCTTGCCCCCACGCATGTGTTTGTTGCAGTAGAATTTTGCCGTCCAGACGGTGGACTTCAGATCAGCCTGACCCAGGTGTAAGTAGTCGTAGTGTTGTCGGACTTGTGTAGTCGACAAGTTCGAAGACGTGGGTTCCATAGGGAACTGCAAGAAACTTTATCCTAAATAAGCAAGTCGTTGTGTAATCGAAAGCGCCTGTGCCAATCAAGAAACCTGAATCCAAAGTGGCTGTAAAGCCAAGCAATGTGACCGCGAAATCCGCAAAAACCGCGGATAAGGCGGAAACGCGTGTGGCCAGCAGCAACCCTCCCGGCGTCAGCCAGACGACCGACGCGGCGGCATTGGCTGCCATCGATACTTCGGGCTACGTCCTGCCGTCGGTCAAAGTGCCCGGCCGGCGCGGGCGCAAGCCGAAAGAATTCCAGCCAGAAAACGACGAAGTCGCCGCCCTGAACGCGGTCGAGCGCGCCGAGCTCAAGGCCGTAGACAAGGCCAAGGCCAAGGATCGCAAGGCCAAAGAGAAGGCGCTGCTGAAAGACGCGTTCTCGTCGGACACTGAAGCGACCGAGGAAGAGCTCGAACGCCGCCGGCAAAAACTCAAGACCCTGATCAAGTTCGGCAAGGAACGTGGTTTCCTCACGTACGCCGAGATCAACGATCACCTGCCCGATAACATCGTCGATCCCGAAGCGATCGAAGGCATCATCGGCACCTTCAACGACATGGGCATCGCCGTCTACGAGCACGCGCCGGACGCCGAAACGCTGCTGCTGTCGGATAACGTTGCCACCGTCACCAGCGACGACGAAGCAGAAGCTGCTGCGGAAGCGGCACTGTCCACGGTCGACTCCGACTTCGGCCGCACCACCGACCCGGTCCGCATGTACATGCGCGAAATGGGTTCGGTCGAGCTGCTCACGCGCGAAGGCGAAATCGAAATCGCCAAGCGCATCGAAGACGGCCTGAAAGACATGATCCAGGCCATTTCCGCCTGCCCGGTCACGATTGCCGAAATCATCGCCGCCTCCGACCGCATCCGTTCCGACGAAATCAAGATCGACGAGATCGTCGACGGCCTGGTCGATGAAAGCGACGACGGCACTGCCGCCGCGCCCGCACCGGCTGCTGCCAGCGACGACGACGAGGACGACGAAGAAGCCGAGGAAGAAGCCGAAGAGGAAGAGGAAGAAGCGGGCAACACCGCCGGCGCCGCTGCCGGCTACTCGGCCGAACAACTGGAAGCGCTGAAAAACACGGCGCTGGAAAAATTCGACACCATCTCGCTGCAGTTCGACAAGATGCGCCGCGCCTTCGAGAAAGAGGGCTATAACTCCAAGGCCTACGTCAAGGCCCAGGAAGCGATCTCGTTCGAATTGCTGGGCATCCGTTTCACGGCCAAGGTCGTGGAAAAGCTGTGCGACACCTTGCGCGGCCAAGTGGACGAAGTGCGCCACATTGAAAAGCAAATCCTCGACGTGGCCGTCAACAAATGCGGCATGCCGCGCGCCCACTTCATCAAGGTTTTCCCGGGCAATGAAACCAACCTGGACTGGGTGGACGGCGAAGTGGCCGCAGGGCACGCATACAGCGCCATCCTGGGCCGCAACATCCCGACCATCAAGGAACTGCAGCAGCGCCTGATCGACCTGCAGGCGCGCGTGGTCTTGCCGCTGCCGGACCTGCGCAACATCAACCGCCAGATGGCGGCCGGTGAAATGAAAGCGCGCAAGGCCAAGCGCGAAATGACGGAAGCTAACTTGCGCCTGGTAATTTCGATCGCGAAAAAGTACACCAACCGCGGCCTGCAATTCCTCGACCTGATCCAGGAAGGCAATATCGGCCTGATGAAGGCGGTCGACAAGTTCGAATACCGCCGCGGCTACAAGTTCTCGACTTATGCCACGTGGTGGATCCGTCAGGCGATTACCCGTTCCATCGCCGACCAGGCGCGCACCATCCGTATTCCGGTGCACATGATCGAAACCATCAACAAGATGAACCGGA
>JBEVMD010000114.1:0-11194 GCA_040508835.1 Duganella sp.
CATGCTGTACATCAGCGCCGGCTCCACCTGCAACGTCTGCAACGAAAGCAACCCGGAAAACGCCACGCTGTTGCGGGCGTCCCCCGACGGCAAGCAGCGCACCATCTTTGCCACCGGCTTGCGCAACACCATCGGCTACGACTGGCACCCGCGCACCGGCGAGTTGTGGGGCCTGGACCATGGCATCGACTTCCTGGGCGACGACGACCAGCCCGAAGAACTGAACAAGCTGGAACTGGGCAAGCAGTACGGCTGGCCCCACGTCTATGCCGACGGCAAGATCTACCCGCAAAGCACGCCCGTGGGCGACATCACCAAGGAACAATGGAAGGCGCGCAGCACGCCGATGACACTGGGCTATACGGCGCACGCGGCGCCCATGCAGTTCCTGTTCTACCGCGGCGCCAGTTTCCCCGCCGAATACCAGGGCGACGCGTTTGCCACCATGCGCGGCTCGTGGAACCGCGCCACGCCGTCCGGCTACGAGATCGTGCGCATCCGCTTTGCCGACGGCCGGCCCGCATCGATCGAACCGTTCGTCACCGGCTTCTTGACCGATGGCGGCAAGACCCACATTGCCCGCCCCGTAGGCCTGGCCGTGGCCAGGGATGGCGCGCTGCTGATGGCCGACGACGCCAACGGCGTGCTGTACCGCATCTCGGCCACCGGCAACGGCGCCGGCAGCATGCTGCCGCCAGCGCCCGCCACCGCCATGCAGCAGCAGGCGCAGCAGGGCACCAACGTGCCCCTGGCGCTGGTGCGGCCGGAATCGAAGGCCAACGGCAAGCTTGCCGTGCAGAGCAGCGGCTTCGGGGCCAACGCCGCCATGCCGGCCAAGTACAGCGAATACGCGGACGGCGTGTCGCCGCCGCTCGCGTGGCAGGCCGTGCCCGGCGCCAAATCGTATGCGCTGATCGCGGAAGATCCGGACGCGCCGCAAAAACCGTTCGTGCACTGGCTGGCCTGGAATATCCCGGCCGCCGTCACCAGCCTGCCCGAAGGCGTGCAGGAACAGCCGCGCCTGACCGAACCGGACGGCGTGCTGCAAGGGCGCAATACCCGCGGTTCGACCGGCTATTACGGTCCCCGTCCGCCGGTGGGCGACGCCGCTCACCACTACCAATTCCAGGTGTTCGCACTCGACACCGTGCTCGCGCTGCCATTCGGCGCCGACCGCGACCAGCTGCTCCAGGCCATGGCCGGCCACGTGCTGGCCAAGGGCAACCTGGTCGGCCGCTATGCACAACCACAGCAACCACCCAAATAACAGGAGTCAAGATGACAGAAGTACGCAAGACAGCGCCGGATCGCGCCGAACCCTATCCGCATCCGGCCGGCGGCTGGGGCTCCGTCAAGGAAGTAGGCACCGCCTTGCTGGAAGAAGGCATCCTGTTCAAGGGCGGCAGCATCATGCTGCACCAAAATAAAACCGACGGCTACGCGTGCGTGGGCTGTGCATGGGCCAAGCCGGCCAATCCGCATCCGTTCGAATTCTGCGAGAGCGGCGCCAAGGCCACGGCCTGGGAAATCACCAGCAAGCGCATCGGCGCGGATTTTTTCCGCGAGCACACGCTGACCGACCTGCGCACCTGGAGCGATCACCAGCTCGAAGCCGTGGGACGCTTGACCGTGCCCATGCGCTGGGACCCGGCCACCGACCGTTACGTGGAAGTGGCCTGGGAATCGGCGTTCGACGAGATCGGCCGGGAATTGAAGGCGCTGCACGCGCTCGATCCACAGAGCACGGTGTTTTATGCGTCGGGCCGCGCGTCGCTGGAAACGTCGTATATGTACCAGCTGGCCGCTCGCCTGTACGGCAATAACAACCTGCCCGACAGTTCCAATATGTGCCACGAGAGCACGTCGGTGGCGCTGCCCAAGACCATCGGCGTGCCGATCGGCACCGTGGACCTGGCCGACTTCGAGCAGACCGACTGCATCCTGTTCTTCGGCCAGAACGTGGGCACCAACAGCCCGCGCATGCTGCACCAGCTGCAGGAAGCGCGCAAGCGCGGCGTGCCCGTGATCACCTTCAATCCGTTGCGCGAAACGGGCCTGCTGCACTTTGCCAACCCGCAGTCGCCCACCGACATGCTGACCCCGGCGGACACGCAGATCAGCACCCAGTACCTGCAAGTGAAAGCCGGCGGCGACAGCGCCGCGCTGATGGGCTTGTGCAAGGCGCTGATCGCGGGCGACGATGCGCGCCTCGTGGCTGGCGGCCCGCGCGTGCTCGATGCCGCGTTCCTGGCCGACCACGCAGCCGGCTTCGAGGACTTTGCGGCGGCCGCGCGCGCCACCACGTGGGCGGACATCGAAAGGGAGTCCGGTTTGCTGCGCGCCGCACTGGAAGAAGCCGCCAACACGTATGCGCAGGCGGAGCGCGTGATTGCCGTCTACGGCATGGGCCTGACCCAGCACCATCACGGCGTGCAGAACGTCGAAATGGTGTCCAACCTGCTGCTATTGCGCGGCAATATGGGCAAGCCGGGCGCAGGCATCTGCCCGGTGCGCGGCCACTCGAACGTGCAGGGCCAGCGCACGGTGGGCATCACTGAAAAAACCAAGCTGGCGCCGCTCGATCAGTTGCAGAAGCAATACGGTTTCGAGCCGCCGCGCGAGGATGGCCTCAATACCATCAAGACCTGCCGCGGCATCCTGGACGGCTCGGTCAAAGCGCTGGTGAGCCTGGGCGGCAACTTCCTGCGCGCCGCCACCGATACCGACCGCCTGGAGCCGGCCTGGTCCCGCCTGCGTGTAAACGTGCAGATCGCCACCAAGCTCAATCGCAGCCACCTGGTGCCGGGCGAGGTCACGTATTTGCTGCCTTGCCTGGGCCGTATCGAGATCGACCGCCAGGCCACGGGCGAGCAGGCCGTGTCGGTGGAGGACAGCACCGGCTATATGCACGGCTCGCGCGGTCGCGCGCAGCCGGCGGCCGACACCTTGCGCTCGGAGCCGGCCATCGTGGCGGCGCTGGCGCAGGCCATGCTGCCGCCCGAACGCGCGGCGCTGGTGCCGTGGGACGACTGGGTGGCCGACTATGGGCGCGTGCGCGACGCCATTGCCGTCACGTATCCGGACATCTTCAAGGATTTCAACGACCGCATGTGGACCCCGGGCGGCTTCCGCAAGCCGGTGCCGGCCGCGCACCGCGAGTGGCAGACCGAGAACGGCCGCGCCAATTTCATCGTGCCGCAAACGCTGGTGGTGGATCCCGACCAGCCGGCGCCGGGCGGCAACGTGTTGCGCTTGTTTACCGTGCGCAGCGACAGCCAGTTCAACACCACCGTGTACAACCTGGACGACCGCTTCCGCGGCGTGTACGGCGGACGCAAGGTGCTGCTGATGAACGCCCTCGATATCGAACGGCTGGGCTTTGCCGAGGGCGACCAGGTGGATGCGCACGGCGTGGCGGCCGACGGCCTGGCCCGCGCCGTGCACGGACTCAAGCTGGTCGGCTACGACGTGCCGCCCGGCTGCATTGCCGGATATTATCCGGAATGCAATCCTTTGCTGCCGCTTGAACACCACGCGGTGGAAAGCATGGTGCCGGCTGCCAAGTCGATTGCCGTCACGCTGGCGCGCGCAGCGGCCTGAACGGCGCCATGTCACGACCCTGACATAGTTTACGTATAGCATCCTGGAACTTTTGTTTCTTTGGATGTTATGCGTTCGTTCGCCAACCGATACTGGCCCTGGGCCTGGCTGCTGCTTGCCGTGGCGGGCGTGGCCGCGTGCTGGGGCCACGCGTACGCGCGCGCGCAGCAGGTGCGGCACGACGTGGAGCAGGTGGCGCGGCGCGAGCTGGCCGCCCACGTGGACGCGTTCGAACATTATCTGACCCGTTCCATCGCCCAGATGGACCAGGTCACCATGCAGCTCAAGCATGGTTGGGAGCAGAGCGGCGGGGCGCTGCAATTGCCGGCGCTGTACCGCGACGGCATGTTTACCGATCCCGCGTTTGCCGAGGTGAGCATCTATGACGCGGCCGGCCGCCTGCAAAGCCGTGCCGGTCGCGGCCGCCGTCCGGACGGCCGCGTGCCCACGTCGTTCCACTACCATCAAGCCAATAATTCCTCGGCGCTGCGCATCATCGTGCCGCGCGGCGTGCCGCAGGCCAACCAGCGCTACGTGCAGTTCACGCGCCGGCTCGACGGCGGCGACGACGGCTTTGCCGGCGTGCTGGCGCTCACGCTCGACGCGCAATACCTGACCTCGTTCTACAACCGCCGCCTGCTGGGCGGGCACGGCGTGGTGGCCGTGCTGGGCGACGGCACGGCCCTGCGCATGGAAGAGCACGGCGAACAGCTGACGCTGGCGCCGGGCGCGTCGCTGTTGCGTACCGCGCCCGTCCTGGAAGGGGGCGCCGGCACCCGGTTGATGGCGGCGGCCGCGTTTGCGGACGGCAGCGCGCGCCTGGTGAGCTGGCGCCATTCGAGCGCGTACCCGATCGTGGCGCTGGCAGGCGTGACGGCCGGCGAGGCGTTGGACCCGGCCGGCGCCGACTGGTCGCGGCGCCGCAACCGCGCGTTCTGGCTGTCGTGCATGCTGATGGTGCTGGGCGGCGTGGCCGCCCGTTACAGCCGGGACGTGCAGCGCGCCCGCCAGCGCCGCCGCCAGCGGCACCAGGCTTACCGCATGGCCACCGAACACGGCAGCGACGGCTTCTACCTGGCCGCTGCCGTGCGCGACGCCACCGGGCTGGTCTGCGATTTCGAGGTGATCGACTGCAACGCGCGCGGCGCCTGTTTCTACGGCCTCGAGCGCGACCAGCTGATCGGCCGCCGCATCTCCACGCTGGACCGCGCCGTATTCGGCGAAGCGCTGCTGCCGATCTACCAGCGCGCGCTCGATACGGGCAGCTACGAGGACGAACGGCAAATGGCCGGCGACAGCCAGGTCAACATCGGCTGGGGCCGGCGCCGGATCGTGCGCGCGGGCGACCATCTTGCCATCACCTTGCAGGACGTCACCGAGCGCAAGTTGCACGAGCGCGACATGGAACACCTAGCGCTGCACGATACGCTGACCGGGCTGCCCAACCGCCAGTGGCTGGTGCGCGAGCTGCCGCGCCGGCTGGCTGCTGCGGCCGAGCGTTATGGCGGCCTGGCCGTGCTGCTGGTGGACCTCGACGATTTCAAGCACGTCAACGATACGCTGGGCCATGTCGTGGGCGACCGGCTGCTGCAGGCGGCGGCGCGGCGCATGCAGGCCGTGCTGCGCCCGGGCGACCGCATGGCGCGCATCGGCGGCGACGAATTCCTGCTGCTGCTCGACCCCGTCGGCGACGATGGCGACGTGGCTATGCTGGCGCGGCAGGTGCTGGCGGCGCTGGCCGAGCCTGCGCCGGCAGGCGGCCAGTGGCACGGCGAACGGGACGGCGAACGGGACGGCGAACTGCCGGGCATCGAAGCATCGATCGGCATCAGCTGCTTCCCGCGCGACGGCGCCGACCAGGAAACCCTGATCCGCCACGCCAATATCGCCATGGTCAGCGGCAAGAGCGAGCAGAAGGGCCATTACCGGTTTTTCGACGCCTCCCAGTACGTGCTGCTCAGCGCCCGCGCCCATTTGAAGCAGAGCCTGGCGTTGGCGATCGACACCGACCAGCTCAGCCTGCATTACCAGGCGCGGGTGGACGTGCCCGGCGGGCGGCCCGTCAGCATGGAAGCGCTGCTGCGCTGGCGGCATCCGACGCTGGGCATGGTGCCGCCGGCGCAGTTCATTCCGCTGGCCGAGGCGAGCGGCTTGATCAACCGCCTGGGCGAATGGGTGATGCGCGAAGCGTGCGCGCAACTGGCCGCGTGGCGCGCCCAGGGCCTGCCGTTGCTGCCGGTATCGATCAATGTGTCGCCGCGCCAGTTCAGCTATGGCAGCGTGTCGGGCCAGCTGGCGCGCCACCTGGCCCAGTGGCAGCTCGACCCGGACCTGCTGGAAGTGGAGATCACCGAGTCGGCCATGGTGGCCGAGCAGGTGGACGTGCAGGCGGAACTGACCGCTATCCGCGCGCTGGGCGTGCGCGTGTTCGTCGACGATTTCGGCACCGGCTATTCGTCGCTGTCGCAGCTGCAGCGGCTGCGGCTCGACGGGCTCAAGGTGGACAAAGCGTTCACGTGCGAGCTGGACCGCTCGCAGGAAGGCCGGGTGTTTTTCCAGGCCATCGTTTCGATGGCGCGCGCACTGGGCATGACGGTGGTGGCCGAAGGCGTGGAAACGCCCGCCCAGCTGGAACTGCTGCGCGAGCTGGGATGCCACCAGGCCCAGGGCTACCTGCTGGGCCGGCCGGTGCCGGCGGCCGCCATGGCGGGCACGCTGGCGCAGGTACACGCCGCTGTCACATAGGCGTCATATTGGGTTGATATGATGCCAATTGCCACGCTGCATTCTTACTTGATTGGATGAAATTTGGACTTCGATGCGTCCCGCCAGCATTTACCGCGCTACCGCCAGTCGACAGCGGCCGACCTGTGCCGCGAGACGGCGGCCGTGCCGTCCGACGCCTGCAATGCCGACGTCCAGGCCCTGTTTACCGGCCGCCGTGAGTTGATGAGCCTGCCGGTGCTGGAACATGGCCGACCGATCGGCCTGATCAGCCGCAACATCTTCATGTCGCAGATGTCGAAGCCGTTTTACCAGGAACTGTACGGCAAGAAAAGCTGCATTGCCTTCATGGACAAGGAGCCGTTGATCGTCGAAGCCAGCCTCAGCATCGAGGACCTGACCTTCCGCGCGGTGGCCTCGGGCGAAAAAGCGCTGGCCGACGGGTTCATCATCACCGACCGGGGCGAACTGGCCGGCGTGGGCTTCGGCCTGCAATTGATGAACGTGGTGGCCACCATGCAGGCCGAGCGCAACCGCCAGATCATGCACAGCATCGAATACGCGAGCGTGATCCAGCGCGCCGTGCTCAAGCCGTCGCGCGACGCGCTGGCGCTGATGCCCGATGCGCACCTCGAGTGGCAGCCGCGCGACCTGGTGGGCGGCGACTTCTACCTGGTGGAGCAGCATGGCGACGGCTGGTTCGTGGCGCTGGGCGACTGCACCGGCCACGGCGTGCCGGGCGCCTTCATGACCCTGATCGCGTCGCAGGTGCTGAGCCAGGCCCTGCTGCGCGTGGGTCCGCGCGCGCCGGGCCGCCTGCTGCAGGCAGTGAGCGGCGGCGTCAAGGCGCTGCTGGGACAGACGACGGAACGGCGCGCGGCGGCCGAATCCAATGACGGGCTCGACGCCGCGTTCCTGTGGTTCGAGCACGCCACGCGCCGCCTGCATTTTGCCGGCGCCCGCATTGCCCTGCACCTGGCGGCGCCCGGCCCGCAAGGGCCCGTGCTGCAGGTGGTGGAGGGCGAGCGCGCCGGCCTCGGCTATGTCGACACGGACCCCGGCCAGCAATGGCCCACCCATGTGCTGGACCTGGCGCCCGGCACCGTGTTGTTTGTCACCAGCGACGGCTTGACCGACCAGATCGGCGGCCCGAAAGCGATCGCGTTCGGCAAGCGCCGCGTGCGCGACCTGCTGGTGGCGCACGCCCCCGAACCGTCGCCGGTGGTGGGCGCCGCGCTGCTGCAGGCGCTGGCCGCCTGGCAGGGCGGGCAGCCGCGTCGCGACGACCTGACTTTCTTTTGTTGCCGTCCTTGAGGAGTAGCACCGTGTTGTACGAGGAGTTTGACGAGTTGTGGCAGGTGGCGCAAAAGCGCAACGTGATCTTTTTTTATGCCGGCTATTTTTCGCAGCCGGTGGTGGCCGCCATTTCGGAAACCATCCGCGCCCGGCTCGACAGCGCCGGCGCGGGCGGCCCCACGCGCCGCCGCATCTTTTCCGCGTTTGTCGAAATGTCGCAGAACATCATGCACTATTCGTCCGAGGCGCTCACGCCCGCCGACCAGCGCGATCAGCAGATGCGGCGCGGCTCGTTCTGCATCGGCACCAGCGGCGAGCATTTCTTTTTATTGTGCGCCAACCCCGTGGACGCCGCGCGCGTGCCCGGCATCCGCGCCCGCCTGGAACCGCTGCGCACCATGACGGTCGATGAAATCAAGGCCGCGTATAAACAGGCGCTGCGCGCGGAAAATCCGGGCGACAGCAAGGGCGCCGGCCTGGGTTTCCTGACCATGGCGCGCGAAGCGAGCGAACCGCTGGAATTCGAATTTGTGCCGTCCCCCAACGAGCCTGACACCACCATCTTCTGCATCAAAGCCATCATCTGAACGCCATGGATCCCTTATTTATCGCTGCAACCCCCACGTCGCCCGAGGTGGATTTCCGCTTTGACGGGCACACGCTGTCGCTGAAGGGCGAGTCGTACCCGGAAAACGCAGCGGCCTTCTACGGTCCCGTGATCGAGCGCCTGCGCCGCTACCTGGGCGACTGCCACGAGCGGACCATCACGGTCCACGTGTCGCTGGCGTACTTCAACAGTTCGTCCACCAAGATGCTGTTTGCGCTGTTCGAGGCGCTCAACGACGCCGCGCTGGCCGGCAACGAGGTGCTGCTCAACTGGTACCGCGACGAGGAGGACGACACCATCCTCGAATTCGGCGAGGAATTGCGCGACGATTTTTCGGCGCTGCACTTCACCGACCGGCCCATCTGATGCCCGTGCTGAGCATTGTCGGCGACGACGCCCCCGACCTGTTCGCCGCCGAGCAGCAGGCGCTGGAACAGGCGCGGCACGCGTGCGCCGGCGCGGACGGCCACCACGGCGCGCTGCGCGACCTGGCCGCCCACTACGAACGGCTGCTGCGCGAAAGCCGGCGCCTGGTCCAGCGCAGCGACCGCGCCGAGCGGCACCTGAACCAGCTCAATGCCCGCCTGCAGGACATGGCCACCCAGCTCGAATACCGCGCCAGCCACGATCCGCTCACGGGCGCCCTCAATCGCGGCGCCGTCATCGAGCATGCGCGCCGCTGCCTGCTGCAGCAGGACATCGTGCTGGTGGTGCTCGACATCGATTTTTTCAAACAGGTCAACGACACCTACGGCCACCCGGCCGGCGACGCCGTGATCCAGACCGTGGTGGCCTGCCTGGCCGGCGAGGTGGGAGCGCAGGCGGACGGCCACGCGTTCATCGGCCGCGTGGGCGGCGAGGAGTTTTCCGTGGTGTGGCCGGGCCTGACGCAGGTACAAGGCCTGGCCCTGGGCGAGCGCCTGCGCCAGGCCATCGCCGGCGCGCACTGGCCGGCGCCGATCGACATCCCCGTCACCGCCAGCGTGGGCGTGAGCTGGAGCGCGCGCGGCGGCACCTTCGAGCTGGCCTACAGCCGCGCCGACCAGGCGCTGTACCGCGCCAAGCGCGGGGGACGCAACTGCGTGCGGATGGCGGATTGACCGCGGCACGGCCACCGCACGCCCGGCGCACCACGTCTGCCTGCCGGTCTATGCTGCGCGTGACCGGCGCATGGCTCGGACGAGCGCAGCGGGGGTTAGGCGGCGTACAGTGCAGCAGGCGCCGGTCCGGTAAATTGTAACTTTCTGCAATCGAGAGTTAACCATGCCTACCTCAGACCGCCGCAAGCCAACCGCGACCGCTGCCATTATTGACGAAGCAAAACAATTATTGCCGGAAGTGGGCCTGGATCCAGCTGCGCAATACGCCATGAGCCGCGGCATTCCGCGTTTTATCGCCTACAAGGTGCTGCGCGCACCGGAAGCCAACCAGCGTCAGGCGCCGCGCCGCAAGGCCGCCTGACCGTCTCCCGAAACCCGGCGTACTACGCCGGCCGCGCCGCGATCAGCGAGATGGCGGCAATGCGGTCGGTGTGGCGGTGGATGTCGTCACCGAGTTCGCCGCCAAAGACGTCGGGATCGATTTCCCGGTACTGCCAGTGAAATCCCGCCGCCGTCAGCCGTGCGCCTGCCTGCTGGCGGAACGGGTCGACGCCGTCGATGATCGGCAGGCACGAATACAGCACCAGCCGCCCGCCCGGCGCGAGCCGCGCGATGGCGCTGTCCACGATGGCGTGCGACAAACCTTCGCCCAGTTCTCCGCCGCCATGGCAGTACGTGCGCTGGTCGTCGTCCACCATGAACGGCGGATTGGCCACGATCAGGTCGAACTGGCCGTCCACCCCCGTCAGCATGTCGCTCAGCGCCACGTCGATATTGGGCAGGCCGGCCAGCTGCGCATTGAGCGCGGTGAGCGCCAGCGCCTTCGGGTTGATGTCCACGCCCCACACTTGCGCTTCCGGATACGCGCGCGCCACGGTCATCGCGCCGGGTCCGGCGCCGGCGCCGATATCCACGGCGCGGGCGATGGGGGCGCCGGTGGCCAGCGCCGCCTCGACGACCTGCATGTAGCGATAGGTATCGGGCCCGAAGAACACCGAATCCACATCATGCGTGGGATACGCCGAATGAAAGTACAGCGCCGCACCGGCCGTGGAGGCGCGCAGCGCGCTGCGATAGCGCTTGCCGCCCTGCGCCTGGTCCCAGTCAGCGTCGGGCGCGAGGATGCCTGCCGCGTCCATCAGCTGCAGGATCTCGTCGCCCACCACGTCGGCCGTAAACGGCCGGTTCCAGCCGAACACGCCGCGCAGGTCGCGCGCCGTGGCGTTGTGCTCGCGCGCATTCACGCGCCGGTGGCTCGGATTGGAAATGGTGGTGAACGCATAATCGGCCTGCCGGAGCAGGCGGCCCAGCCGCACCAGCGGGTGATCGTCGGTGGGCTTGGCTTGCCAGTCGTGGAGTAGGGTCATTGCGGCTTTCGGGCGTGATCAGACGGATGGAGCGAGGGACGACAGGGCCGCCAGGCTGGTGGCCCGGGCCTTGGCGGCGTATTCGATCAGTGTATCCCCAAAACCGCCGCGGGCGCGCGCGTCGCGCCGGGCGCTGGTGGTCACGCGCGGCGCCGCGCTCCAGGCCACGCTGGCGCCGCAGCGCTCCAGCGCCTCCACCAGCGCCACGTCCTCGCTGCACGCAAGCGGCGCGAAGCCGCCGGCATGGCGGTAAGCGGCCGCAGATACGCCCAGATTGGCGCCGTGGATGTGGCGATGGCCGTCGGCGTCCGTATAACTGCGCTGGAAATGCTGGTGCAGCAGGCCGGCATCGGCGTGATGGTGCGACCAGTCGTCCACGGCAACCGTGCCGCACACCGCATCGGCGCCACGCGCCGCTTCGGCCAGTTGCGCCAGCAGCCAGTTGGGCGAGACGCAGGTATCGGCATCGGTGAACGACAGCCAGCGCGCGCCGTGGGCCA
>JBEVMD010000505.1:0-10500 GCA_040508835.1 Duganella sp.
GCCGACCAGGAACTCGCTCAGGTAGCCCGCACTGGGATTGCTGTACAAAAAGCCGATGCGGATGGCGCGCCCGCCTGCCAGGCTGCGCGCCGCCTGGTTGGGCGCGTAATTGAGGGCGGCCATGGCATCGGCCACGCGGCGGCGCGTGGCGTCGCGCACGCGGGTGTCGCCATTGAGCACGCGCGAAACCGTCATCGGCGACACGCCGGCCTGGCGGGCCACGTCGTTCATGGTGGGCGTCGGTTTGCCGGACATCTGATCCCCCTTATCCACGGCCCGGCGCATACGGATAGCGCAGCGCCTTGTAGTACTCGAGCGGCTGCGGCGCCGGCGCCGCACCGGGCGGCAGCGGCAGGCCCGACACCGACTGGAAATAGGCCACGCAGGCATTGCGCCATAGCTGCGCGTTGAGCACCTGGCGGCGCAGGCGCGCGGCCACCTCCGCGTGCCGCCGCGCGTCGATCGACGGGCGCAGCGCCTCCCAGCGCGCCTGCAGGTCGCGCGCAGCGTCCACGCCACGGTCGTAGCGGTAAACGATTTCGGCCCACAGCGTGCGGCCCGACGGCATGGCGTAGTCCCACGGCAGGTGGTGAAACCACAGCAGGTATTGCTCGGGCGTGGTATGCGGATCGGCGTACCGGCGCGCGATGGCGGGCGCGTACTGGGCCAGCGCATTGCTGCCGGCAGCGGTGCGGTCGAAGCCGATGCCGTCGCGGGCGGCGCGGTGGTAGTACACGGGGTTCCAGTCCGGGCGTTCCAGGTCGTCGACCCATGGCGCCGGCCCGTGGTGGTGGGCGGTGCCCATCAGGTGGTGCAGGCCCAGTGGCGTCATGTAATCGACCACCGCTTCGCGCGAGAGCATCATCAGCTCCGTCACCGGCGCCGTGACGCGGCGGTCGTTGCCGAACGTTTGCGCCGCCCATTCCCCGGCGATGTCGCGCGCGGAGGCCTGCGGATTCCAGGCCAGGCGGCCGAACGCGTACCAGTTGGCCTGGTCGAAGTGGTGGCCGGTCCAGTTGCGGTCGGCGCCGATGTTGGCCACGCCGGCCATGCCGGTAAGCGGCGCGCTGCCGGCACGGGCGCCGGCGCCGGCAATCGCCTGCGCGACGGTCATGCCTTGCGGGCGCCGGCCGGTATCGCTGTCGAGCACTTCCTCGAACAGTGGGCCCAGGTAGGCCAGGTCGGTGGCAAAGCCCAGGTACTCCTTGGTGATCTGGAACTCCATCATCAGCGGCGTGGCGGGCATGGCGCCGAACAGCGGGTGGAACGGTTCGCGCGGCTGAAAGTCGATCGGTCCGTTCTTGACCTGCACCAGCACGTTGGGCGCGAACTTGCCGTCAAGCGGCTGGAATTCGTCGTAGGCCTGCCGGGCGCGGTCGGTGTCGCGGGTGGCGTCGGGCGCATACACGAAGGCGCGCCACATGACGATGCCGTGGTGCGGCGCCAGCGCAGCGGCCAGCATGTTGGCGCCGTCGGCATGGCTGCGGCGGTAATCCTGCGGGCCCGGTTGGCCCTCGGAATTGGCCTTGACCAGGAAACCGCCAAAGTCGGGAATCGCGCGATAGATCTCGTCGGCCTTGCGCCGCCACCACGCCTGCACGGCCGGCGCCAGCGGATCGGCGGTGTCGGTCTCCTGCAATTCGAGCGGCGTGGAAAACCGCGCCGACAGGTAGACCTTGATGCCGTAAGGGCGCAGCACGTCCGCCACGGCCGCTGCCTTGGCGATGTATGCGGGCGTCAGCACGTCCGCCTTCGAGTTGACGTTGTTGAGGACCGCGCCGTTGATGCCCAGCGACGCATTGGCGCGCGCATAGTCCACGTACCGGCTGTCGACGATCTCGGGCAGCGCCCACCAGTCCCAGATCGAAGCCCCGGCATAGCCGCGCTCCACGTGGCGGTCCAGGTTATCCCAGTGATCGAGCAGGCGCAGTTGCAGCCCGGGCGCGGAACGCGCTGCCGGCGCTGCGCCCACGGCCGCTGCGCGCAGCCAGGCAAAGGCGCCGTACAGCAAGCCGATATCGGTGTTGGCGGCGATCAGCGTGACCGCCTTGCCCTGCAGTCGGGTGCTGCGCAGCAGGTAGCCTTCGCCCCCCAGCGTCGCCAGCTCGGCGCCCAGTGCCGGATCGACCGCGGGCAGCGCGGCCAGCCGGCCGGCCGTCGCCAGCACCAGCGCGCCGTCGGTGATGGCGCCGGCCTGCGCCGGCCCGCCGCTGCTGTCGTCGCCGCCGGCGCTGCCGTTTTTACCGTCTTTGGCGCCGTTCCTGGCGCCGTTTTTGATGCCGTTTTTAAGGCCGTTTTCAAGGCCGTTTTCAAGGCCGTTTTTAAGGCCGTTTTTCAGGCCGTTTTTCAGGCCGGTCAGGCCGGCGATGCCGCGCCGCAGTTCCGCGATGGCGGCGGCCGTCGTGGGCGTGGCTGCCGCTTCGAGCACGATGCTGCGCGCCTGCGCCGCCAGCCGGGCCTGCGCCGCAGGCGCCAGCGCCCGGTACCGCAGCCAGAGGTCGTAACCGTCTTCGTCGGGCGGCGGCGTGGCCGACGCCGCGCCGGCTGCCAGCAGCAGCGCCGCCAGCGTGGTGGTGATCAATCGTCGCATCTGGTCTCCGTGTTGGTTTTATGGTTGATGCTATCGACGCGCGCGCGGGCTTTCGGGCGGCCCGAGGTAGCTTTCGCGCAGCCCGCCCGTGTCGACCACGAGTTTTTGCAGCACCACGCCAGGATCCACCGCCCAGAATGTGAGCGTATGGCGGCCGGCGGCGGCGATGCGGTGGCGCGACGCCAGGACGGTGGCGCCGTCCGACACGGTTTTTTCCCACGCGGCCTCCGACCCGTCCGCATGCAGGTTGACCAGCTGCGGCGGCTCGTCGTCGAACGACACGCCGTACCGCAGGCCGGGACCGGGCTGGAATTTCTGCGTGGGCGCCAGCGTGGCGTGCACCACCACGTCGCCCGCCTCGCGCAGATAGACCGGGTAGTCGAGCCGCATGCGCTGCGCCGCGCGTGCTGCATCGGCTGCGGCATCGGCTGCGGTATCGCCTGCTGCATCGGCTGCGGCATCGGCGCCAGTCTCGGGTGCTGTGCCCAGTGCGGCAGTAACCGGCAGCGCGGTCACGCCGGCGTCGGTGCGGCCATGGCCGGGGATCGTGAGCCAGTCGCGCCCGGGCGGCGCCACCGCGCTTGCGTAGTGGGCGGCTTCGATCGCCACCACGCCGGCCGTTTCGATAAAGTCGCCCGGCGCGGCGCCCGCAATCAGCCGGCGCAGCGGCGCCCGGATATCGACGCGTGCGCCGCCGGGACCGGTCACCGTCAGCACCGCGTGATCGACGCCGGCCGGTACGTCCGCCCAGCGCACGCCGACATGCACGCGCCGGTCGCGGACCACCTGGCCGCCGGCGTGGTCGATGATGATCCACGGCGCACTGGCGGCGATGCGGTAGTCGAACGGCTGCTGGCCGCGATTGAACACTTCCAGAAACACCGGCGCACCGCCGTATTCATCGATGGCGGGCAGCGACAGCGTATCGCCGCCGGGGCCGGGCCATGCCTGTGCGCTGCCTTGGACGGCCACGCCCATGTCGGGCGCGGGCGGCGCCTGCACCTCGCTCACGGCCGGCATCACGTTGCGCGGGGGCTGGTTCCAGTAGGTATAACCGAGATGGGTTTGCGACATCATGTGGTTCCACTTGCCGCCACTGGTGTCCTGGTGGTAGCGGCGGGTGAGTTCCGCATCCTGGGCGAACAGGCTGCGGGCATGGGCCGCCAGGTCGTTGGCCGAGGTCCGGCCCTGCGTCGCATACAGGCGGTTGCGGCCGGCGGTCGCATACAGTTCGTTGACGATGGCGCTGGCCTGGGCCGGGTATTGCACCAGCTGGAAATAGGCGTCGCGCCGCTCCGCCGGGATCAGCGCCGCGATGCGCTGCGCGCGCGCGGCCAGGGACCGGAACTCCTCGACCACCCGCTCCGCCTCGTCGTAGTTCACCAGGTGATACGTGTCTGGTGCGAGCTGCTCCGGCTTGCGGCGGCCGTTGTAGCGCGTGTAGCCGGCCACGATGCCGGCGATGTCGTCGGCATGCTGCGCGCCGAATTCGCGCGTGGCCCACAGCTTCAGGTACTCGGGCAGCCGCTGCGCGGGCCAGGCGGCCGGATTCCACGCATAGGCGAGGAAGAATTCCGTGGGCACTTCCATCGGTTTGAGGTCACCCACGTTGACGATCCACAGCCGCGTGGCGTCATGGCGCCACGCCAGGTGCATCTGCTCCCAGATCTTGGGCAGCGGCGTGACGTTGAGCCACTTGTACGAGCGCGGGCCGCCCACGTAATCGAAATGATAGTACACGCCCGCGCCGCCGGCCCGCCGCCGCTCGTCCGGCGTGGGCAGGCGGCGGATATTGCCCCAGTTGTCGTCGCACCACAGCAGCGTGACGTCGTCGGGCACGCGCATGCCTTTCTCGTAATAGTCCTGCACCTCCTTGTACAGCGCCCAGGTTTGCGGCACCGTGGCGGGATCGCGCTGCATCTCGCTGCCGATGATGCCTCGCTGGTCGGCCACGATACGCTCGAGCAGCGCCACGTTGGCCGCCTCCGACATCGGCTCGTCGCCGTCGCCGCGCATGCCGATGGTGATCACTTTCTCGTAAGCGCGCGCGTTGCGCACGCCGCCGCGCCAGAAATCCTGCAGCGCAGGGCCGTTGCGCTGGTAGTCCCACGGCTCCTGGCGGTCCCGGTTCCGGCGCGTCCATTCCTTTTGCGCGCGCATCATCGGCTCGTGGTGCGACGTGCCCATGACGATGCCGTAATCGTCGGCCAGCTTGCCATTGAGCGGGTCGTCCGCGTAAAAGGCTGCATTCCACATCGCGGGCCACAGGTAGTTGGCGCGCAGGCGCAGCAGCAGTTCGAACACTTTTTCGTAGAACCGGTGGTTGTAGCCGCCGTAGTTCTGCTGCACCCAGCCCGTGAGCGCCGGCTGTTCGTCGTTGAGGAAAATGCCGCGATAGCGCACCACCGGCGCATCGTGCACCGCCGCTGGCGCGTGCGCGTACAACCGCGCATGCCGCGCAGCCGGCACGTCGGCCCACCAGTGCCAGGGCGATACCCCGATCTGTTCCGACATCTCGTAGATGCCGTAGATGGTGCCGCGCTTGTCACTGCCGGCGATCACTAGCGCGCGATCCACGCCGGGCAACGGCCGCACCAGGGTCTGCACCTGCCAACCTTCCCACTTGCCCCGGATCGCCGAGACATCGAGCATGCCCGCTGCCACCAGGCGGTCGATCAGGGGGCTGTGGCCCACGGTGCCGATGATGATCGCGTCCGCGCTCCCTGGCGCCTGGCCCGGTGTGCCGTCGCGCAGCGCAGGCGCGACGCCGGTTACCCGTTCGATATCGCCCTGCAGGTCGCGCGCCGCGCGCAGCACGCCCGCGTGGTCGGCCGGGTCCACGTACAGCGGCGCCGCATGTCCCGGCTGGGCCACGGTCACCGCGCCGGCCGGCGGGGCGTCGAACAGCACCAGGCGCTGCTGGCCCAGCGCGTGCGCGGGCAGGCAGCCGAACAGCAGGGCCAGCGCCAGCAGTGACCCTGCCGCCGCGATATACAGTCGTCTCATTACTGTTTTCCATTTTTATGGTTTTTTTAGCGGCGTCCGTGCCGTTCGGTCAGGAGCGGGATCGACATCGGCGGCGCAGCGCGTCCAGCGGCACCGCGTCGGCCATGGCGCGATAGCCCGCCAGCGACGGATGCAGGTGGTCGCCCGAGTCGTAACGGGGCGCCAGCCTGTCCGGATGCGCCGGATCGCGCAGCGCGGCGTCGAAGTCCGCCACCGCATCGAATACGCCGGCCGTGCGGATCCACGCATTGAGGGCCTGGCGGTCGTCCTCGTTGGCAGGTTCCGGATGATAGTAATCGCTCCCCGCATACGGCGTGACGGTGGCGCCGATCAGGCACACCCCGCGTTCGCGCGCGCGCGCCGCCAGTTGCCGGTGCGCGCGCCGCAGGTCGGCCAGCAGCCGCGCGCGGTCGGCGGGCAAATCCGGCGTGTTGCGGTGCTGGACGCCCAGGTCGTTCACGCCGATGAGCACCAGCGCATGCGAGACGCCGGCGCGGGCCAGCACGTCGCGGTCGAAGCGCGACACCAGGTTCGGTCCCAGGCCATCCTGCAGCATGCGCCCGCCGCCGATGCCGGCGTTGACCATGCCCAGCGCGATCCCAGGCGGCATCGCGGTGGCATGGTCCGCCTGTTCCGAGGATGGCCCGCCGGCCTGCTTGCCGGCGTGGTCTCCACCCGTCCGCAGGCGCGCGGCCAGCACGTCGGTCCAGCGGTCGTTGCCGTCCGTGGTCACGCCGTAGCCGTCGGTGATCGAGTCGCCGATGGCAACCAGCGCCCCGGTCTCCGGAGACGCCAGCACGTCGACCCCTGCCAGCACGTACCAGCGCGTGACCTGTTCCGCGCCAGGCCAGCGGGCATCCGCCGTGCGGTCGCCCGGCGCCAGGAAGCTGTGGGTACGCGCGCCGCTATGGCTGGTCTGGCGGGCCGGCGCCGCCGTGAAGTGCAGCGACACGGCCAGGTCGGCGGCGGCAGGCAGGTCGAGGGCGACGGCGTCGCTGTAGTAATCGGCGCCGGCGGGAATCGTGACGTCGGAGCGGCCGTCGAAAGTCAGCGGCCGCACGCTGGCGGGATCGATGTCGGCGTGGCCCGGCGCGACCGCGCGCGCCACGCTGGCCGCGTCGATCCGCAAGGGCGCCGTGCCGTGCACATTACTGAGCTGTACGCGCAACCGGCGACCGCCCAGCGACAGGCGAACGATCTGGCGCATGCTGGCGTCTTGCCAGTGCGCGGCGGGCAGCTCGTTGGCCGGTTCGGGAATCTGCTGCGCCGCGCCCCAGGACGCGACCCAGTGCGGCGTGGGGTCCGGTGCGGCATGGCGCGAGCCATCCGGCGCGGGCGACAATGGTGGCGAGGGTGCTGGCGAAGGTGGTGGCGAAGGTGACCAAGGCGGTCCTGCCGCCGCGCACGCGGACAGCGCGCCAACCATGATGGCGGCAGCGGCGAGCGCCCTGGATTTGCTGCGGTTGCCTGGTTGACGTGGTCCCATAAATCCTTCAGACTCAGAAAATGGTAGCGCTATTCATTCTAGGATAAACGTATGATCTAGGCAACTCATTTACCACCCCGTACGACCAACCAAAAAAAATAGATGGAGACAAGTATGGCAAACAATCGCAGGCAGTTCCTGTCGTCGCTCACCGGCGTCGCCGGCCTGTCCATGGTATCGGCGCGGATGGCGCTGGCCGCTGCCGGCGGCGCCCCCTACAAGGACGCCGCACTGCCGGTGGAACGCCGCGTGGACGACCTGTTGTCGCGCATGACGCTCGATGAAAAAATCGCCCAGATGCTGTGCGTATGGCAGAAAAAAACCGACCTGCAGGATGCCGGGGGCGAGTTTTCGGCAGCCAGGGCGAAGCAGGCATATCCCCACGGCGTGGGCATGATCGGCCGGCCGTCGGACCGCCAGCTGGGCCAGGCCGCCGGCGCCGGCGACACCGGTGCCACCCGCAACCGCGACGCGCGCGAGACTGCCGCCTACACCAACGCGGCGCAGAAGTGGGCGGTGGAGCAGACCCGCCTCGGCATCCCGCTGTTCATGCACGAAGAAGCGCTGCACGGGTACGTGGCGCGCGACGCCACCAGCTTCCCGCAGGCGATCGGCCTGGCGTCGTCGTTCGATCCCGAGCTGACGCAAAAAGTGTTCAGCGTGGCCGCCCGCGAGATGCGCGCGCGCGGCGCCAACCTGGCGCTGGCGCCCGTGGTCGACGTGGCGCGCGAACCGCGCTGGGGCCGCATCGAGGAAACCTATGGCGAGGATGCGCATCTGTGCGCGGAGATCGGCAAGGCGGCCGTGCGCGGGTTTGCCGGCGATAACCCGGTACTGGCCAAGGACAAGGTGTTTGTCACGTTGAAGCACATGACTGGTCACGGCCAGCCTGCCAACGGCACCAACATCGGGCCGGCGGAAGTGAGCGAGCGCACCCTGCGCGAAGACTTCTTTCCGCCGTTCGAGCGCCTGATCCGCGAAACCAACGTGGCTGCCGTCATGCCGTCGTATAACGAGATCGGCGGCATTCCCTCGCACGCCAGCCACTGGCTGCTGCACCAGGTGCTGCGCGAGGAGTGGGGCTTCCAGGGGGTGACGGTATCCGATTATTTCGGCATCAACGAGCTGGTGACGCGCCACAAGCTGGCTGCCGATCCGAAGCAGGCCGCGTACTATGCGATCAAGGCCGGCGTCGATATCGAAACGCCCGATCCGGTGGGCTACCTGTCGCTGGCCGCGCTGGTGGCGGAAAAGCGGGTGGCCGTCAGCGAGATCGACACCGTGGTGCGCCGCATCCTCAAGCTCAAGTTCCAGGCCGGCCTGTTTGAGTCGCCGTATGTGGACGCCGCCCGCGCCGACGGCTTGACCGCGACGCCCGACGCGGTGGCGCTGGCGCGCCTGGCCGCCACCCGCACGCCGGTGCTGCTCAAGAACGACAAGGGCCTGCTGCCGCTGGACGGTAAAAAAGTGGGCAAGCTGCTGCTGCTCGGCACCCATGCCAAGGATACGCCGATCGGCGGCTATTCCGATATTCCGCGCCACGTGGTGTCCGTCCACGACGGCTTGCTGGCCGAGAGCCGCGCCCAGGGTTTCGAGCTGGCCTACGCCGAAGGCGTGCGCATCACCGAGAGCCGCGTGTGGGGCCAGGACGAGATCAAGTTCGTGGCGCCGGAAGTGAACGCCCGATTGATCGCCGAGGCAGTGAGCGCGGCAAAGGTGGCGGACACCATCGTCATGGTCCTGGGCGACAACGAGCAGACCAGCCGCGAAGCCTGGGCCGACAACCACCTGGGCGACCGCGAAACGCTGGACCTGCTGGGGCAGCAGAACGACCTGGCGCGCGCGATATTCGCGCTCGGCAAACCGACCGTGGTGGTATTGCTCAACGGCCGCCCGCTGTCGGTCAACCTGCTGGCGGAGAAGGCCGATGCGCTGCTGGAAGGCTGGTACATGGGCCAGGAAACGGGACACGCGGTGGCCGACATCCTGTTCGGCCGCGCCAACCCGGGCGGCAAGCTGCCGGTGTCGATCGCGCGCAGCGTGGGGCAGCTGCCGATCTTTTACAATTACAAGCCGTCCGCGCGGCGCGGCTACATCGACGGCTCCACCAAGCCGCTGTTCCCGTTCGGCTTCGGCCTCAGTTACACCACGTTCGAGATCGGGGCGCCGCGCCTGACCAGGGCCAAGATCGCGGTGGGCGACACCACCGGCGTGGAGGTGGACGTGGTCAACACGGGGCAGCGCGCCGGCGACGAGGTGGTGCAGATCTACATCCGCGACGACATCAGTTCGGCCACCCGCCCGGTGCTGGAACTGAAGGCGTTCCGGCGGGTGACGCTGCAACCGGGCGAGCGCCGCACGCTCACGTTCGACATCAAGCCGTCGGACCTGTGGTTCTACAATATGCGCATGGAGCGGGTGGTGGAGCCGGGCAGCTTTACCATACACGCCGGCCCCGATTCGGTGCGGCTCAAATCGGTCAAGCTGATGGTGGGCTGAGCTTTTTGTCGCGTGGCCGTTGTTGCTGAGGCTTCTGCTGCGGCGCCGGCGGCATCGTCATGCGCGCCGGCGGGCGCACGCGCGGTGCGGCGTCGGACTGGCGCCGGATCAGCGAAAACGCCATCAGCTGGTGTTCGGCCGCTTGCGGCGCGCCTTCGCGCCGGCTCCGTATCTGCCGCTGCAGCAGGCGCACCGCCGCACCGGCCATGTCGCTGATCGGCTGGTGCACGGTGGTGAGCGCGGGCCAGATGGTGGTGGCCAGCGCCGTATCGTCGAACCCCGTCACCGTCAGGTCGCCCGGCACGTCCATGCCCAGCCGGTGGGCCACCGCCACGGTGGCTGCCGCCATGTCGTCGTTGCTGGCGAAGATGGCGGTGGGGCGCTCGGCCAGCGCCAGCAGCGATTCCGCCGCCTCCAGTCCCGAACGATAGGTATACAGTCCCGGCACCACCAGTTCAGCGCCGGTATCGGCGCCTGCCTCGCGCAGCGCGGCCAGGTGGCCGGCCAGCCGGCGCGCGCTGGCGGTCTGGTTGCCGTCGCCGGCGATGAAGCCGATGCGATGATGTCCGAGGTCGATCAGCTGGCGCGTCATCTGGTACGCCGCCAGGTAGTCGTCGATGCTGACCGAGCTCACTTCCGGGTCGGGCTGGCCGCAGGCCACGATCACCACCGCAGCCCCCGTGCTTTTCAGGCGCGCCAGGATGGCCGGATCGTCGCCCAGCGGCGGCGGCAGGATGATGCCATCGAGGTTGTTGGCGACCAGGCGCGCGATCTGTTCCAGCTGGTGCGCCTGGTCGTCGCATTTTTCCACGAACAGCTGCATGTTGTGCAGGCTGGCCTGGCCGAGCAGGCCGACCAGCAGGGCGCTCAGGTAGCCGGCGCTGGGATTGCTGTACAAGAAACCGATGCGCATGGGCCG
>JBEVMD010000507.1:0-4287 GCA_040508835.1 Duganella sp.
ATTTTGCTTCGCGTTCGGCTTGGGCGCAACGCTAATATGCTTCTTCGCGGTCTGGGTGGTTTTGTGGGATCGACCGTTACACGTACATCAGAACTTGTACGTCGCCTTCACATAGAACGTGCGGCCCAGCGGATCCGTGTAGCGTGGATCGTAACCGCTCTGGAACGTCGTGCCCTGGTTGGTGTACGGCGGATCGGTGTCGAACAGGTTTTTCACGCCCACCGTCAGGTCGGTATTTTTAAAACCGGCATAGCTGCCCGACAGCGAGAACGTCGAGTAGGCGCGCACCTTGTGCTGGTACTCGTCGTCCACGTCGTTCTGGTCCTGATAGCCACTGAGGAACTTGTTCGACAGGCTGGCGCTCCATACGCCCCGCTTCCAGTTGATGGTCGCATTGTGCTTCCAGCGGAAGACCGGGTTGCTGTCGCCATACACACCGACGTTTTCCACGAACTCGCCGCCGGTCTCGTTCTGGTACTTGTAGCTGTGGACCCAGGTGCCGTCGAACACGAAGGCGAAGTCGCCGGCCGCGCTGCGTGGCAGTTTCCAGCGCAGCGTGGTGTCGATCCCGGACGTGTGCACTTCACCGAGATTGTCGAGCACGGCGTTCACGTACTGCAGCGTCTTGCCGTCGGCCGAATACACGAAGTAGCTCGCATATTTTTCGTAATTGTTGAAGATGGTCGACTCCGACACCGTGCCGATCTTGTTGCGGATCTTGATGTTGAAGTAGTCGAGCGACATGCTGACCGCATTGGTCGGCTCGAACACCGCGCCCAGGGCGAAGGTTTTCGATTTTTCCGGCTTCAGGTTCAGGTTGCCGCCGCTGCGGATGTATTGCTGCTGGTTGCAGGCCACGTTCGGGTTGGCGCCATCGGCCACGGTGCCGCCCGGGCACAGCACCGGATCGTCGTACGAGTTGCCGGTAAAGGTGGACGTGGCCGGGCCGTGCAGGTCGTACAGCGTGGGGGCGCGGAAGCCCGTGTTGTACGAGGTGCGCAGCATCAGCTGCTTGGCCGGCTGCCAGCGCAGGCCGATCTTGGGATTGAAGCTGCCGCCGACGTCGTTGTAGTGGTCGTAACGGGCGGCCAGCGACAGTTCCACGTCCTTGGCCAGCGGCGCGCTCAGCTCCGAATACAGGGCAGCGATATTGCGCTGGCCGGCCTGGTCCTGGGCGTCCGCGTAACCGGAGCTCGACGCCTGCGACGCCAGGTCCGTGTTGACGTTGTAGGTCGCCTTGTCGTGACGGAATTCGGTGCCGACCGCGAAGCCTACCGAACCGGCGGGCAGCGTGAAGATCTCGCGGCTGACCTTGGCATCGACGCCGATGCTGGTCATGCGGGCCTTCAGGTATTCGCCGCGCAGCTGGGCGGCGTCCAGGTAGGCCGCGCCGTCGGCCGACTGCTCGCCGAACGGGTTCAGGGTGCCGTCGAGTACGCCGGCTTTCATCAGCGTGTCGTTGGTATAGCCCTCGACGAACGCGCTGGTGGCCTTGCTGGTGGCGTAGGTCAGGCCCACGTTGTAGTCCCAGCCGGCCACCAGGCCTTCGGAGGCCAGCACCAGGCGGTCGGAAATGCTGCGGTCGTAGCCGACGCGGTTGCCGGCAGCGACCGTGCGCCAGTTCAGCGTCAGGTCTTCGCCCGTCAGGCCGGCCACGGCCGGCACGCCGGCGCTGCCGCCCGGGTAGTACGGGCTGGCGGACGTCATGGTGATGCCGGTCAGCGGCGACGGTGCGATCGAGCTGGTGTTGGTGCTGCGGCTGTGCAGGTATTCGACCGTGCCCAGGTTTTCGCCGCCCAGCTTGAAAGTGGCCTTGCCGAGGAACGATTCCTGCTGGGTTTTCGGGATCGACTGGATGTACGCCGTGGTATCGGTGCGGCAGGTGCCGTTGGTGGCCGTGATCAGGCCCTTGCCCACGCAACCGCCCGCGTAATACGGGTTGCCGGTGATGCCGTTGGCGGAATAGAAGTTGGCCGGCTGCGACGTGCCGCTGCTGTTGTTGATGCCGCGGTCGGGACGCACGCTGGTATCCGAAAAATCACGCTCGACGGCCGACAGCGCGGTCTGCTTGTGCAAGTCCACCACGCCGAAGAAGTTGTAGCCATCCTGGTCGAGGTCGCCGAAGCCGCCCGACAGGTTGATGCGCGATTCGCCGCCCGAGCCGCTGGCCTGCGGCTGGTAGCGTTCCACGCTCACGGTGGCGCCCTGCACGGCGCGCTTGGTGATGAAGTTGATCACGCCGCCGATGGCGTCGGTGCCATAGATGGCGGACGCGCCGTCGCGCAGCACTTCCACCCGTTCCAGGGCCGACAGCGGAATGATGTTCAGGTCCACGCTGGAGCCGTTGAACGGGTGATTGGCGATGCGCCGGCCGTTGAGCAGCACCAGGGTCTTGTTACTGCCCAGGCCGCGCAGGTCGGCGGTGGCGATGCCGCCGGTGCCGGAACCGACCGACTGGCTGCTGCCCGTCGAGCTCTGGTTCATCGAGATGGTGTTGAGCACTTCGGCGGCCGTGGTCAGGCCTTGCTTGACGAAGTCGCTGGCCTTGATCGACGTGATCGGCAACGCCGTTTCGCTGGCCAGGCGCTTGATGCTGGAGCCGGTCACTTCAACGCGCTGGATGGCGGCGTCGTCGGTGCTGGTTTGCGCCATGGCGCCATGCATGCCGCTGGCCAGGGTACCGGCAAAGATCAGGCGCAGGGCCCGGGACATCGCTCTTTCCGACGTTGGATGTATCGTCATTGTTATCACTCCTGCTGTGCATTTCGGTGGGTGGATGGTGTCATCGAGACAGGCCATCAGAACATTCGCTGGCCGGACCGAACAATGCAGGAATAATAAGAATGCCAATTACCAACAGTTTCGAACAAACACACCTGTAAAGACGGTTTGCTGCGTCAAATCGCCGGCATCGGGCCACAACCCGCATGGCGCCGTCGCGCGGGCGGCTTACATTTCGACACAGCCTGCATGATGTAAAGACAATCGCGCAGGTGTAAATTTTTGTAGGGAAGGGCTTGCCAACCGTGTAGCGATGGGCGTATAGTCATTTGACTCTTTACCAGACACCCTGAACGCGTTTGCCATGACCTGCTTCTTCTTTACCGGCTACTTTTACTTTAGCAATTCCAACCCCGAGGCGGTGGAGTAGCGGCCGGTGCACGTAGCAGTAAAACGAGTTCCAGCAAATCCTGAAAAAACCGCCCACCGAGGCGGTTTTTTTTTACCCCGTTATTTACCCCGACTTTTGATACATTGGAGAACAGCATGCCCCGTACCGATGATTTACGTATCCGCGAAATGAAGGAATTGACGCCACCGTCCCACCTGATTCGCGAGTATGCGTGCACGGAAACGGCCGAGAACACGGCAGCCAATGCCCGCATCGCGCTGCACCGCATCCTGCACGGCCAGGACGACCGCCTGATGGTGGTGGTGGGCCCGTGCTCGATCCACGATACCAAGGCGGCCATGGAATATGCGCGCCGCCTGGTGGTGCTGCGCAACGAACTGAAGGGCGAACTGGAAATCGTCATGCGCGTGTATTTCGAAAAGCCGCGCACCACGGTGGGCTGGAAAGGCCTGATCAACGATCCGTTCATGGACAGCAGCTTCCGCATCAACGACGGCCTGCGCATGGCGCGCGAACTGCTGCGCGACATCAACGACCTGGGCCTGCCGGCCGGTACCGAGTATCTGGACGTGATCAGCCCGCAGTACATCGCCGACCTGATCAGCTGGGGCGCGATCGGCGCCCGCACCACCGAGTCGCAGGTGCACCGCGAACTGGCTTCCGGCCTGTCCTGTCCGGTCGGGTTCAAGAACGGTACCGATGGCAACGTCAAGATCGCGGTGGACGCCATCAAGGCCGCGTCGCAGCCGCACCATTTCTTGTCGGTGACCAAGGGCGGCCATTCGGCCATCGTCTCGACCGCCGGCAACGAGGACTGCCACATCATCCTGCGCGGCGGCAAGGCGCCCAATTACGACGCGGCCAGTGTGGAAGAAGCATGCAAGGCGATTGCCGCGCAGGGCCTTGCTGCGCGCGTGATGATCGACGCCTCGCACGCCAACAGTTCGAAAAATCCGCAAAACCAGGTGCCGGTCTGCGCCGACATTGCCGGCCAGGTGGCGCGCGGCGACAGCCGCATCGTGGGCGTGATGGTGGAATCGCACCTGGTGGGGGGGCGCCAGGATCTCGAACCGGGCAGGGAGCTGACGTACGGCCAGTCCGTCACCGATGGCTGCATCGACTGGGACAGCAGCGTGCAGGTATTGCAGGGCCTG
>JBEVMD010000160.1:0-5819 GCA_040508835.1 Duganella sp.
CAGGTTGCGGGTCAACACGCCTTTAATCCAGCGCATGCTGTCGGCGGCGTCGCGGTCGGCCGGCAGCTTGTCGATCAGGTAGCGGGCCAGGCTGGCCGAAAAACCGGCCGCCAGCATCTCGCGCAGCACGGCCGCCTTTTGCGGCTCGCGGGCCTGGGTGGTGCCCCAGGCGATTTCCGCCAGCTGGGTTTGCATCATGCCGCGCATGGCGCGGATTTCGCTCATCATGCCCTGCATTTCGACGGCAGCGCTCTGCTTGGCGCTGGCCACGGCTGACGCCACCATGGCGCTGATTTGTTCGGCATCGAGCGACGGCGCGCGTGGCTGCGCGGGTGCACTGGCTGCTGCGGCGGCGTGCGAAACTGCGTGGGAAGCGGCAGCGGTCTTGGTGGCGTACGACGATGGCGACGCCACCACGCGGCGCGGCGGCATGGCCGGCTCTGCCTGCTGCGCCTGATAGGCGTGCTGCAGGTGCTGCGGCGATGGCGCCATGCGCGAGGCGGCGTGATCGAAACCCTGCTCGAGCCGGGCATCAAGGCGCTCGCTGCGCTGGGCGATGGCGGTGTCGAAGTCCAGCGACGGCGCCGGTCCGGCCATCGGCGAATGGGGCGCCGGCACGGCCAACGACGCAGCATCATCGTTGGCCAGCGCCAGGATTTCCACCATGCCGTCGGCCTGGCGGTTGGACAGGATGACGGCGTCGGGGCCGAGCGACTCGCGCACCTTACGCAGCGCCTCGCGCGACGTTGGCGCGGTAAATTTTTTCACGTTCATGGCCGGCTCCCCAGGAACTGGCTGGCGTGGGGTGGCAAGGTTATGTAGGCCATCTATGACTCCTGTAGCTTGAGCAATGCGCCGCGCGGCTGCGACGCTTTTATCACTCGGACAGTGCCATTATTGACGATGCATTCAGGAAACGATCTGATGAACAGGCGGGGAAATGGGCCGCATTTCGTCGCGGCCGCTTGGAGAGGTCATGCGGGGGTCATTCGGTGCGGAAAACGGCATCGAGCGTCTCGGCGTGGACGAAGTTTTTTGCCCACTGCGCGAGCTGCGTGGACGGCGCCTCGTCGATCCTGGCCTGGATCACGCGGTCGAGCGAGCCGAACCTCGCGCTCAGCACCAGCGCGAGCACTTCGGCCGACCCGCGCCTGAGCCCTTCCTGCACACCTTCTTGCCGTCCTTCCTGTCGTCCTTCTTGCCGACCTTCCTGCCAACCTCTTTGCCGCCCCTCCTCCAGGCCTTTTTCCAGCCCTTCCTTGCGTCCTATTTCCATCCCGATTCGCTCCATTGAAGACAGATATGGCATGGTCGTTCTCCTTTCCAGTTGCAAAATACCGGTGCGCACGCGCCGGTCCAACTCCACGGGCAGGCGCATGATCCAGTCAATCACCCGATACAGATTAATAATACGCTGCCGATCCCAGTTGCGCTGATAAAGTAGTTTGGTCAGGCGCCACTTGGCGATGCGACGAAGGTGGATCCGGCCCTTGGTGCGCTGGGCCAGCAGATGCGCGACGGTCACCAGCGCAAACGGATTATCCTGCGTGAGCAAGACGTCCAGATCCTCGACGTAATCCTGCATTTTTGCGATGGGAAAATCAAGCCGCATTGTGCAACCCAGCAGACTCCAGCCGAACTCGGCAGGACGCCATTCGCGACTGCTATCGGACAGCAAGGCCATGCTGGCGACGGGGCGCCGATAACGATCGTAGATGCGGTAGTTGTAGACGAACATGCGCTCGGCAAACTCGGGATCGGGCCACCCCTGCACTTCCAGATGCACGAGCACCCAGTTCTCGCCGCCATCCCGCGCATGGACACTGACCAGTTTGTCCAGCAGGCGCTTGCCAAGCTCGGCGTCACGTGACAGCGCGGCCAATTCCTGATCGAGAAATACATGCGGACGCGACCAGTCAATCCCGGCGTGCGCCTGGGGGAAATAGAAGGCCATGAATTCAGGAAAATGGTGGGTGACCACTTCCTTCCACGGCGAATCGTAGTCGTCGTTCATGTGCCAAGTTTTAGACTTGCCACAAGGCGCGGTTTGATGCAGGTCAAACGCGCGCTGGAAATTATCCTGGCTGCTGACCCACCAGCGCCGTTACGCGGATGGTCTTGGTTTCCGGGATTTCCGCATGCGACAGCACTTTCAGTTGCGGCAGCGCGCGGCGCAGGAAGCGCGACAGCAAGGCGCGCAGCGGACCGGGCACCAGCAGCACCGGCGTCAGTCCCATCGCTTCCTGCTGCTGCGCCGCTTGCGCGGCCTGCTGGGCGATGGTGTCCGCCAGGCCCGGCTCGATGCCGGCGCCGTCGGGACCGCTGGCCGCCAGCGCCTGCATCAGCAGCCGTTCCAGGCGATTGTCCAGCGTCATCACCGACAGCTCGTTGGTGCCGGGGAACAGCTGCTGGACGATGGCGCGCCCCAGCGACATCCGCACCAGCGCGGTCAGGTCGCCCGGGTCCTGGGTGTGCACGGCGTGCTCGGCCAGCGTTTCGATGATGGTGCGCATGTCGCGGATGTGCACGCCTTCGACCAGCAGGTTCTGCAGCACTTTTTGCAGCGTGGACAGCGATACCATTTTCGGCACCAGGTCTTCCACCAGGCGCGGCGCTTCCTTGGCCAAATGGTCGAGCAGCGCCTGGGTTTCGCCCCGGCCCAGCAACTCCGACGCGTGGGTGGAAATCAGGTGATTGAGGTGGGTGGCCACCACCGTGCCCGCATCGACCACCGTGTAACCCATGCTTTGCGCCTGGTCGCGCTGGCCGGCATCGATCCAGGTGGCGGGCAGGCCGAACGCCGGATCGGTCGTCACCAGGCCCTGCAGCGAGCCGCTGGCCATGCCGGGATTGATCGCCAGGAACTGGCCGTTGAACGCTTCGCCCATGCCCACTTCCACGCCCTTGAGCGTGATGCGGTAGGCGGACGGCTTGAGTTCCAGGTTGTCGCGGATGTGCACCGGCGGCGCCAGGAAGCCGACTTCCTGCGCAAATTTTTTGCGGATGCCCTTGATGCGCTTGAGCAGCTCGCCGCCCTGGGTCTTGTCCACCAGCGGAATCAGGCGGTAGCCCACTTCCAGCCCCAGCGTATCGACCGGCATGACGTCCTGCCAGCTGGCCTCTTCCTGTTCCGGAGCAGCCGGCGCGGCGGCGGCTGCCGCAGCGGCCTCGGCTTCCTTGGCCTTGGCGACCGGGCCGCCGCCTTCCTTGGCCTTGCGCGTCATCATGTAGCCGGCGCCCAGGATGGCGCCGCCGATGGTCAGGAACATCAGGTTCGGCATGCCGGGAATCAGACCCAGGCCGAAGATGATGCCGCCGGTGACGTACAACACCTCGGAGCGGCCGAACAGTTGCGACACCATCTGGGTACCGATGTCCTGCTCGCTGGCCACGCGCGACACCACGATACCGGCCGCGATCGAAATGATCAGCGAAGGGATCTGCGCCACCAGGCCGTCGCCGATGGCCAGCAGCGTATAGATCTGCGCCGCTTCGCCAAAGCCCAGGCTGTGCTGGATCACGCCCACCAGCAGGCCGCCGATCACGTTGATCACGGTCACCAGGATGCCGGCCACCGCGTCGCCGCGCACGTATTTGCTGGCGCCGTCCATGGCGCCGTAGAATTCCGCTTCCTGCGACACCTCGTTGCGGCGCTTGCGGGCATCCGCTTCGCCGATCAGGCCGGCGTTCAGGTCGGCGTCGATCGCCATTTGCTTGCCGGGCATGGCGTCCAGCGCGAAGCGTGCGCCCACCTCGGCAATACGGCCTGCGCCCTTGGTCACCACCACGAAGTTGATGATGGTCAGGATGATGAACACCACGATACCGACCGTGTAATTACCGCCGATCAGGAAATGGCCGAACGCTTCCACCACTTTGCCGGCCGCGTCGGCGCCCGTATGGCCTTCGGTCAGCACCACGCGGGTGGACGCCACGTTCAGCGACAGGCGCAGCATGGTGGAGACCAGCAGCACGGTCGGGAATGCCATGAAGTCGAGCGGCTTCACCGTGTACAGGCTGGTCAGCAGCACCACGATGGCCAGCGCAATATTAAACGTGAAAAAGATATCGAGCACGAACGCCGGCAACGGCAGGATCATCATGGCCAGCATCATGATCAGGAAGATCGGCGCCGCCAGCGACGACTTGTTCTGGCTCGAGGCCAGGCCTTGCAGCCATGGCGGCAGCTTCACGTTGCTGAGGGCGTTCATACGGATGCTCCGTTATTCAGATTGGGTTGGTTGCCGAACTTGTCCACGAAAGCCGGATTGTGCGGATCGAGTTCCGGCGGCACGTCCAGCGCTTTCGGCTCTTCCGGACGCGGGGCGCCGCCCTTGCTGAACATGCGCAGCTGGAACACGTACGCCAGCACTTCGGCCACCGCCGCGTACAGCGTCTGCGGGATTTCGTCGCCGATCTCGGTGTGCTTGTACAGCGCGCGCGCCAGCGCCGGCGCCTCAAGCATGATGACCTTGTTCTCCCGGGCGATTTCGCGGATCTTGGCGGCCGTCTCGTCGGTGCCCTTGGCGATCACCTTGGGGGCACCGCGCATGCCGTCGTTGTACTTGAGCGCTACCGCATAGTGGGTCGGATTGGTCACCACCACGTCGGCGGTCGGCACGTCGGCCATCATGCGGCGCTTGGCCATCTCGCGCTGCAGCTGGCGGATCTTGCCCTTGATCTGGGGATTGCCGTCCGATTCCTTGGATTCCTGGATCATTTCCTGGCGCGTCATCTTGAGCTTGTTGGCGTAGTGCCACAGCTGGTAGGGCGCGTCGATGGCGGCGATCAGGCCCAGCGCGCCCACGATGTACAGGAAGCTGCTGCCCAGCATATTGAGCATATGGGTGGTGCCCAGCCGCAGCGGCTCGACGGCGAGGCCGATCACCGCATCCTGTTGCTTGCCCACCACCATCCAGGCCACCGTGCCCACCACCACGGCCTTGCCGATGGCCTTGAACAATTCCACCAGCGCGTTCTTGGAGAACATATTGGTGATGCCGTTGACGGGATTGAGCTTGCTGAACTTGGGCACGAAGGCCTTGGCGCTGAACAGCCAGCCGCCGATCAGGATCGGCGACACCAGCGCCACGAACATCACCGCCAGGCCCAGCGGCAGGCACGCAAGCATGACGCGGCCGATGTCCAGCGCCACGCGTTGCAGCAACACATTGGAATTGAAGATTTGCTCCTGGTCGAGCGACAGGCCCGAAACCAGGGCGGAACTGAGTTCGCGCACCACGCCGTCGCCGAATACCCACAGGCCGGCGCCGGCTGCCATCAGCACGGTAAACGTGGCCACTTCCCGCGAACGGGGAATATCGCCTTCCTCACGCGCCTGCTCGAGGCGCTTCGGTGACGCTGCTTCAGTCTTTTCTGCGTCGCTGTCGTCTGACATGGTCCCTGTACCGCGTGGTGTATTTCGATAGTGACATTATCGAATGCGGCCGGGTGAGACCATCGCAGGAATACGACGGGTTTTCCGTGTCAGCTTGATGATTCCTTGTGGAAATTAAGCGTCCGTCGCGGGGCTATCCATGGCAGCTTCGGCGGCACTGTCCGCAACCGGCGCCAGTCTGGCCATCTGCTCCGGCGTCAGGTAGCACCACTCGCCCTCTTCCAGCCCCAGCGATTCCAGCGTCAGCGTGCCAATGGCCGAGCGGTGCAAGGCGCTGCAATGGTTGCCGGCCGCCGCCAGCATGCGCTTGACCTGGTGGTACTTGCCCTGTTCGAGCACGATTTCAAGCTGGTGCTCGCCGCGCCGGATACAGGTCTGCGCCGCCAGCGGTGCGGGATCGTCGTGCAATTGCACGCCAGCG
>JBEVMD010000222.1:0-11980 GCA_040508835.1 Duganella sp.
TGTCGGCGCCCACCATCTTGGCCGCCTGGATCACGTTCAGGCCGATGCCGCCCAGGCCGAACACGACCACGTTGGCGCCCGCCTCCACCTTGGCCGAGAACACCACGGCGCCCACGCCCGTGGTGACGCCGCAACCGATGTAGCACACCTTGTCGAACGGCGCATCTTCGCGGATTTTAGCCAGCGCGATTTCCGGCACCACGATGTAGTTCGAGAAGGTGGACGTGCCCATGTAGTGGAACAGCGGCTTGCCGTCGAGCGAGAAGCGGCTGGTCGCGTCCGGCATCAGTCCGCGGCCCTGGGTCGAGCGGATGGCCTGGCACAGATTGGTCTTGCGCGACAGGCAGAATTTGCACTGGCGGCATTCGGGCGTGTACAGCGGGATCACGTGGTCGTCTTTTTTCAGCGTGGTCACGCCGGGGCCCACGTCCACCACGATGCCCGCGCCTTCATGGCCCAGGATGGCCGGAAAAATCCCTTCCGGGTCGGCGCCGGACAGCGTGTAGTAGTCGGTATGGCAGATGCCGGTGGCCTTGAGTTCGATCAGCACCTCGCCGGCGCGCGGGCCTTGCAGGTCCACTTCCTCGATCGTCAACGGCTGGCCCGCGCTCCATGCTACGGCTGCTTTGGTTTTCATTGTTCGTCCTCTGGCGGTTATCTGGAATGCGCCATGATAACAAGCCAGCGACGATCCGTGGCGCCGGGCTTGCGGACGATTACTGCGGTTCGGCCGGCATGGCGTTGCCAATGCCCAGCATGTCCGACACCGTGCGCCACAGCTGGCGCGGCGACGTCCACGGCTTGGGCAGGAAGCCGCAACCGACCATGTACCGGTCCGGATGGCGCGCCGAGTACAGCAGCACGCGGGCGTCGTGCTGCAGGTGGTGCAGGTTGTCGAGCAGCAGGTCGGCATCGCCATCCTGCAAGTCGGGATCGATCACCACCAGGGCGAATTGCTCGGTTTGCAGCAGTTCCTGGGCGGCGGCCAGCGTGGCCGCGTGGGTGACGCGGGTTTCCGGCACCAGCAGCGCGGACAGCACCAGCGCCGTATCGGGGTCGCTGTCCACGTGCAGCACGCGCGGCGCCGTCACGTAAATGGAAAAGCCGATGCCGGGATTGGCGTCCTGGTCGTTGAAAGCGCGTTCGGTGTGACGGGAAGTTTCGATGGTCATGGCGGTCTCCGCAAAAATCAGTCCGCAGCAAGGCTGCGGAAACGATCGGCGGAGCTGGGCCGAAAACGAGGGACAGGGCGCAGGGAACAGGCGGCCCGGATGGCGACAGGCGAAACGCACGGGCTTGGGCCGGCGCCATCGTCCAGCGGCAGGCGGCGGGAACAGCGCCGCACCTGCGTTTGACAATTAACAGTGTACAACAAAAATGCCGCAAAGCAAGGAGCTCGGCGGCATTGCGACAGATTTTTCGGCGGCTGTTCGGGCGTTGCGGCTTATTTTTTCAGGCGCTGGCTGAATGCAGCATGCAAGCCATTGAGGGTTTCCTCGGCGGCCAGCAGCTGGTCCGCCACCTCGTTGACCTTGCGCCGGTTGGACCGGGCGTGGTCGCGCAGCACTTCGAAGGCCGTGTTGCGGTCGGTCTGGAACTTGCACATCAGCAGGCCCACGGCCAGGCTGGTTTCGCGGCCGGCGGCCAGCGCAGCGTTCAGATTGAGCTCGGTGCGGCGCAGCTGGCGGATTTCGTCCGCGCGCGCCAGGCCGGCGGCAAACGCGGGCATCAGCTGCTTTTCGTCGACCGGCTTGACCAGGAAACCGACCGCGCCGTACGACGCCGCCTGCTTGCCGGCGTCGGCGTCGCCGCGCCCGGACAGGAACATGAACGGCACCGAGCTGGTGGCGTGCAACTGCTTGGCCAGCTCCAGGCCCGTCATGCCGGGCATGTGGATGTCCAGCAGCGCCATGTCGGGTTCGCGCTGGCCGATCAGTTGCAATGCCTGCTCTGCCGACGAGGCCTTGAGAATGTCGTACCCGGCGTGGCCGAGCACTTCGCCGAGGAAGTCGAGCAGCAGTGGATCGTCGTCGACAATGAGAATTTGACGCTTCTGGGGCAGGGAATTGGGCATGGGACGGCAACCTTGGGCTATTACTAACCGCCCCATTATAAAGCCGAAAAGGTTCTATTATTCAAGCATTTCCTGTAGAGCGCTCACCTGGAAAACAACGCTGAAAAATCGTGCACCGCCTGCTCCACGCTTTCAGCTTGATAGACGCTGGTGATGGCGGCCACCAGATCGGCGCCGCGCGCCACCAGCGGCGCGGCGTTCTGCGGCGTCATGCCGCCGATGATCACGATCGGCACGCGCAGCACGGCGCGGGCATCGTGCAAGATGTCGGGCGCGGTAACGAAATCGTATTTTTTCACCAGCGACGGATAAAAGCCGCCGATGGCCACGTAGCTCGCGCCCGCCGCCTGCGCGGCCACGGCGCGCGCCACGCTGCCGTAGCACGAGGCGCCGATGATGGCATCGGGACCGAGCCGGGCGCGCACGGCCGCCACGCCCTCGTCGGTGCCGCCCAGGTGCACGCCGTCGGCGCCGAGGTCCTGGCACAGTTCGACGACATCGTTGACGATGAACGGCACGCCATACTCGCGGCACAGCGCCAGCAGCGCCGCGGCCTGCGCGCGCCGCAGCGGCGCACTGGCGTCCTTGTGGCGTTACTGCAGCAGGCCGACGGCGTTGCCGCCATCGGGCGCGCGGCCGGCCGCCAGCGCCTGGCGCGTGACGTCCAGCAGGCGGTCGGTGTCGTCCCAGTTGGGGGTGACCAGATACAGTCCTTGCATGGTGTTCCTCTCGTAAGTTTAACGTGCCGGCATGCGCTGGCCGGGGGCCACCGCGTAAGCGTTGCGCAAGGCGGCGTGACAGTAGTGCTGGGCGTTTTCCAGCGCGCCGGCCAGCGCCGCGCCCAGCGCCAGCTGGCCGGCAATGGCGGCGGCCAGCGTGCAGCCGCTGCCGTGGAACTGGCCGGGCAGGCGCGGCCAGCTCCATCGATGGTCCACGTCGCCGTAACAGCGGTTGATCAGTGTCGGCCCCGCGTCGTGGCCGCCCGTGATCAGCACGTTGCGGCAGCCCTGCCCGCGCAGGATGGCCGCCTGCGCCGCACCGTCCCCGGCACCGGTCAGGCGCCGGGCTTCCGGGCCGTTGGGCGTGAGGACCGTGGCCAGCGCCAGCAACGGCGCCAGCGCAGCGACCGCGTCGCCGCGCGTGAGGATGTCGCCATGGCCGCTGGCCAGCACCGGGTCCAGCACTACCGGCAACGCGGGCTGCGCCGCGCGCAGCGCGCGGATCACGCCAGCGATCTCCAGCGCATTGGCGGCGCTGCCGGGAATGCCGATCTTGACGGCGACAATTGCCATCCTGTCCGTGAGCGCGCGGGCCTGGCTCAGCACCAGGTCGGCGTCCACCGGCCGCACGTCGAACACGCGGTCGTTGTCCTGCACCGTGAGCGCGGTGCACACGGTGAGCGCATGGGCGCCCTGCGCCGCCACCGCCTGCGCGTCCGCGATCAGCCCGGCGCCACCGGACGGATCGAGGCCGGCAAACACCAGCACGCACGGGCGGCCAGGGGATGGCGTCGCCGTCACGCCAGCCGGCCCGCCATCGGCGACGACGGCGAGGCAGCGAACTTGCGCGCGATGCGCCCGGCCAGGAACGCCTCGCGGCCCGCCTGCACGCCCAGCTTCATGGCGCGCGCCATGCGCACCGGGTCGCGGGCGCCGGCAATGGCCGTGTTCATCAACACGCCGTCGCAACCGAGTTCCATGGCGATGGCCGCGTCGGACGCCGTGCCCACGCCGGCGTCCACCAGCACCGGCACCGTGGCCTGTTCGACGATCAGCGACAGGTTCCACGGATTGAGGATGCCCATGCCGGAGCCGATCAGCGACGCCAGCGGCATCACGGCCACGCAGCCGATACTTTCCAAAATTTTGGCCTGGATCGGATCGTCGCTGCAGTACACCATCACGTCGAAGCCGTCCTTGACCAGTGCTTCGGCCGCGACCAGGGTTTCGGGCATGTGCGGGAACAGGGTTTTCTCGTCGCCCAGCACTTCGAGCTTGACCAGCTTGTGACCGTTGAGCAGTTCGCGCGCCATCTGCAGCGTGTAGACCGCGTCTTTGGCCGTGTAGCAGCCGGCCGTGTTGGGCAGGATCGTGTACTGCGACGGCGGCAGCACGTCGAGCAGGCTCGGGGCCCTGGGGTCCTGGCCGATGTTGACGCGGCGGATCGCCACGGTGATGATTTCCGCGCCGGCCGCATCGGTCGCTGCGCGCGTTTGCTGCAGGTCCCGGTACTTGCCGCTGCCGACCAGCAGGCGCGATTGGTAGGTTTTTCCTGCGATGGTTAACAAGTCTTGTTGCATATAATGTCCTTTCGATTTATCCGCCGCCGATGGCGCGCACGATGTCCACCTTGTCCTGCGGCTGCAGCTCGCGCTGGGGCCACTGCTGGCGCGGCACCACCGCGCGGTTGACGGCCAGCGCCAGCGCCTGGCCCGTGAGCGACAGGCCATCGACCAGCTGGTCCAGGGTCTGGCGCGCCGGCACCGCGTGCGGCGCGCCATTCAATTCAATCTCGATCATCTAAGCTCCTTCACAACTTGCGATACAGCTCGGCGCCGTTCCTGATGAACTCCACGGCCTTCACCTGCATGCCCTGCGCCAGCGCAGCGCCATCGGACACGCCGTTGGCGGCCGCGTACTCGCGCACTTCCTGGGTGATTTTCATGGAGCAGAAATGCGGTCCGCACATCGAGCAGAAATGCGCGACCTTGGCGGAGTCTTTCGGCAGCGTCTCGTCGTGGAATTCGCGCGCCTTGTCCGGATCCAGGCCCAGGTTGAACTGGTCGTCCCAGCGGAATTCGAAGCGCGCTTTTGATAGCGCGTTGTCGCGGATCTGCGCGCCCGGGTGGCCCTTGGCCAGGTCGGCCGCGTGGGCGGCAATCTTGTACGTGATGATGCCGTCCTTGACGTCGTTCTTGTCGGGCAGGCCCAGGTGCTCCTTGGGCGTGACGTAGCACAGCATGGCCGTGCCGTACCAGCCGATCTGCGCAGCGCCGATGCCGGACGTGATGTGGTCGTATCCGGGCGCGATGTCGGTGGTGAGCGGCCCCAGCGTGTAGAACGGCGCCTCGTGGCACTGCTCCAGCTGCAGGTCCATGTTCTCCTTGATCAGCTGCATGGGCACGTGGCCGGGGCCTTCGATCATCACCTGCACGTCGTGCTGCCACGCGATTTGCGTCAGTTCGCCCAGGGTTTTCAGTTCGCCCAGCTGCGCTTCGTCGTTGGCGTCGTAGATCGAGCCGGGGCGCAGGCCGTCGCCCAGCGAGAACGACACGTCGTACGCTTTCATGATCTGGCAGATCTCGTCGAAGTGCGTGTACAGGAACGATTCCTGGTGGTGCGCCAGGCACCACTTGGCCATGATCGAGCCGCCGCGCGAGACGATGCCGGTGAGCCTTTTCGCGGTCAGCGGCACGTAGCGCAGCAGCACGCCGGCGTGGATGGTGAAGTAGTCGACGCCCTGCTCCGCCTGCTCGATCAGCGTGTCGCGGTAAATGTCCCAGGTCAGGTCTTCGGCCTTGCCGTTCACCTTTTCCAGCGCCTGGTAAATCGGCACCGTGCCGATCGGCACCGGGCTGTTACGGATGATCCACTCGCGCGTTTCGTGGATGTGCTTGCCGGTGGACAGGTCCATCACGTTGTCGCCGCCCCAGCGGATGGCCCACGTCATTTTTTCCACCTCCTCGCCAATCGAGGACGTCACGGCCGAGTTGCCGATATTGGCGTTGATCTTGACCAGGAAGTTGCGGCCGATGATCATGGGCTCCACTTCCGGATGGTTGATGTTGGCGGGGATGATGGCGCGCCCGCGCGCGATTTCGTCGCGCACGAACTCGGGCGTGATCTCGGCCGGGATGCTGGCGCCGAAAGACTGGCCCGGATGCTGGCGCCCCATCAGGTCGGCCAGGCGCTGGCCCAGCGGGCCGGAATCCTTCAGTTCGGCCAGGTATTCGCGGCGGCGCAGGTTTTCGCGGATGGCAACGAATTCCATCTCGGGCGTGATGATGCCTTGCCGGGCGTAGTGCATTTGCGTGACGTTGCGCCCCGCCTTCGCGCGGCGCGGCAGCCGGTGCAGATTGAAACGTAGCTCGGCCAGCGCCGGATCGGCCAGCCGTGCCTGGCCGTACTCGGACGTGGGACCGGCAAGTTCCTCGGTGTCGCCGCGCTCGAGGACCCACGGCAGGCGCGGCGTGGCGGCCAGGCCCGAGCGGATGTCGATCACGGCGTCGGGATCGGTGTATGGGCCCGACGTGTCGTACACGTACACGGGCGGATTGGCCTCGAAACCGAACGACGCGGGCGTGTCGGCCTGGACGATGCGGCGCATCGGCACGCGCAGGTCGGGGCGGCTGCCCTGGATATACACTTTATGGGAATTGGGCAGCGGCTCGATGGCCGCTTCGTCCACCGTGGCGGTGGCGGACATGAATTTCGGGTTGGCGTTCATTTGGCTCCTTGGTTGGCTACAGGAGCCAGCAAAGGAGGGAGGACCGCGCCCCCAGCCGTGACGATGTCACGTGGCGGCGTTATCCTGAGCTTCCCTTCGCTGGCATTATCCAGATCAGGTTCGGAGGGTATTTCTCACCCGCGCACCAAACTACAGCGATGCGCAGGACCCCTAGCGTGTGCCGCCCGCGGGTCAATCCCGCAGGCAGCGCGCCGATTATAACGGTCTCGCCAACATTGCGCATCCTTCATCCGTCCTGGCGCCGATTTCATGTGGCCGCACGGCGCGCCCGTGGCAAAAATCACACAATCAGATCGGACCCACTGAGGTATAGTGGAATTCATGCAATGCAGCAATTTCCCCCGTCAGCGTCCGGCCCTGATGCGAACTGTTCGCGTCATGGCGGCGCTGGTTTGGCTGTTCTGCCTGTTCGTGCAGGCGGCCCGGGCGGACGACGGCGACCGCTGGAGCGGGCTGACCCACACCGCCTTCAAGCACCACAACCATCCCGACATCAGCAGCGGCCTGTGCTTCGCCCAGGACCGCCAGGGTTTTTTGTGGATCGGGACCCAGTCCGGGCTGGTGCGCTGGGACGGCAACCGCCACGTCAAGTACGTGGCCAACGCCACCCGCGACGACGCCCTGCCCGACAGTTACATCCTGAGCCTGCACATCGACCGCCGCGGCCAGCTGTGGGCGGGCATGAATTCCGGCGGCCTGGTGCGGTACGACGCCCAGCGCGACAGCTTCGTGCGCTACCGCGTCGGCCCCGGCGGCCTGGGCGATACGCGCGTGAGCGCCATCACCGACGACGGCGCCGGCGGATTATGGGTGGGCACCGGTAGCGGCCTCGACCATATCGACGCCCGCGGCGCCGTCACGCCGCTGGCCCGCACCGCCGATGCGGCCCTGCCGGCGGGCGGCATCGACGCCCTGCTGCGCGACCGCAGCGGCGTGCTGTGGGCGGGAACGCGCCAGGGCTTGTTCCGCATGGACAGCGATCAGCCGGCGCAACAGGTGGCGCTGGCCGGCGCGCCCGAGGCCGCCGTCAATGTGCTGGCCCAGGATTCCACCGGCCGCATCTGGATCGGCACCCGCACCAACGGCGCTTATGCGATGGCTCCCGGCGCCGGCGGCGTTGCCGCTGCGGTGCGGGAAAGCGGCCCGGCGCCCACCCTGCAGAGCGAGCGCGTGATGGCCATCGTCGAGGCGGCGCCCGGCGAAATCTGGCTCGGCACCGACGGCTCCGACGGCGGCATTGTGGTGGTCGATACGGAGCACGGCGCCACGCGCCGCATCCGCCACCAGTCCGAAACACCGGACAGCCTGGCCGAGAGCAATGTGCTGGCGCTGTTTCGCGAACGCAGCGGCATCGTGTACGCGGCCACCATGGTGGGCGTGAGCCAGCACGACCCGCAGCCGCGCGCGGTCACCACGATCCGTCACCTGGGACCGCGCCAGACGGGCGCCCTCAGCGTGCCCACGATGCTGGCGGCCCCCGACGGCCGGCTGTGGCTGGGGCTGATCAGCGGCGGCGCCGCCATCATCGACCCGCACCTGGGCCTGGTGCGCCAGCTGGCGCCCGGCGCCGGCCTGCCCCAGGCCCGGGTGCTGGCCATCGTGGCCGGTCCCGACGGCGAGATCTACGTGGGTACCCAGAAAGGTTTGTACCGGGCCGACGCCGATGGCGGCCACACGCGCCTGGTACACCTGGGCAAACGCGGCGCCAGCGCGGAAGTATGGGCGCTGGCCGTGGTGGGTCGCACGCTGTGGGTGGGCGGACTCGACGGCCTGCGCACGTTCGCCCTGCCGGCAGCGGACGACGCCCGGCCGCTGCGCCAGCTGCGGCACGAGGAAATCAGCCTCGGCGATCCGCGCGTGACCGCGCTGCTGCCCCAGGGCGACGCCGTCTGGGTGGGCACCCGCACCGGCTTGGCGCGCGTGCATGCCGCTGGCGTGGAAACCATCCCGTCCGAGCTGGCGGCGCCGGACCGCCTGCCGCCCGGCTATGTTTCGTCGCTGCTGCTGGACGGCCAGGGCCGGCTGTGGCTGTCCACGTTCGGCACCGGCGTGGTGGTGCTGGAACGCACCGATGCCGATGGCCGGCGCCGCTTCCGGCGTCTCGGCATGGCGCAGGGGCTGCCCGACAACGGCGCCAACATGCTGCTGCGCGACGGCCAGGGCATGGTGTGGGCCAGCACCGACACCGGCCTGGCGCGCATCGACCCGCGCTCGCTGGCGATCCGCACGCTGGGCCAGGGGGACGGCGTGCACATCGCCACGTACTGGACCAATTCCGGCGCCGTGACCCGCGCCGGCGAACTCGCGTTCGGCGGTCTGAGCGGCGTGACCGTGGTGCGCCCGCAGGAATTGACCGCGTGGCACTACGCGGCGCCGGTGGTGGTCACGCGCATCCTGCTGAGCGACAAGGAAATGCCGATCGGTCCGTACAACCTGGGCGACGGCACCCGCGCCGCACCGATTACCGTCACGCCCGCCGGCAGGGAACGCGGCTTCGCGCTGGAATTCGCCGCGCTCGACTACTCGGCGCCCGAGCGCAACCGCTACGCCTACCGCCTGAAAGGCTTCGATCCGGACTGGGTGGACACGGAAGCGTCGGTACGCCGCGCCAGCTACAACAACTTGCCGCCCGGCGACTACGTGCTGCAGCTGCGCGGCTCCAACCGCAACGGCGACTGGTCGACGCCGCTGGAAGTGCCGGTGCGGATGCTGCCCGCGTGGCACCAGCAGCCGCTGGCGCGGCTGGCGCTGGCCGTGCTGGGCCTGGCCATGGTTGCCGGCCTGATGCATATGCGCACGGCCTACCTGCGGCGGCGCCAGCGCGAGCTGGAAGCGACCGTGCAGGCGCGCACGGCCGAACTGCGCGCCACCCAGGCCCAGCTGGAAACGGGGCCCTACAGCGACCCGCGGCCGGGGCTGGCCAACCGCCGCCTGTTCACCGACGAGCTGCGCCACCTGGTGGCGCAGGCCGAGCGTGGCGGGCCGGGCTTTACCTTGCTGCTGATCGACCTCGACCGCTTCAAGCCCATCAACGACACCTATGGCCACGACGCCGGCGACGCCCTGCTGGTGGCGGCCGCCGACCGCCTGCGCGCGGCCGTGCGGGTGGCGGACCGGCCGTTCCGCCTGGGCGGCGACGAATTTGCCGTGCTGCTGAGCCAGACCACGGCGCGCGAGACCATGGGACCGGTCTGCATGCGCATCCTCGACAACCTGGCCCAGCCGTTGCAACTGGCGCCACAGCAGGGCGGCGCCGAGATCGCCATCAGCGCCAGCGTGGGCGCGGCGGTCCACCAGCGCGGCGACAGCCACGAACAGCTGTACAAGCAGGCCGACCTGGCGCTGTACCACGCCAAGGATGCGGGACGCAACGCCTGGCGCCTGGCCACGCCGCGCAACGGCCCGCTGGCCGCCGCCTAGCGCGCAGCTGCCACCCTGGCGCGTCTGCCGCAATCGCGTCCGCCGCGATCGACTGTGCCCTGTCGCAGTTGCCGCGATCGCCGCTGCCACTATATTACGCAGCCGGGGCGCGGTCATCTATAATGGCTGTTTTCGCAAATTTACTCTGCCCTATCATGGAATTAGCCAAGTCTTTCGAGCCTGCCGACATTGAACAGTTCTGGCGCACCGAGTGGGAATCGCGCGGTTACTACACCGCCACCCTCGACGCCGGCAAACCTTCTTTCAGCATCCAGCTGCCGCCGCCGAACGTCACCGGCACCCTGCACATGGGGCACGCCTTCAACCAGACCATCATGGATGGCCTGACGCGCTACCACCGCATGCTCGGTCATAACACGGCCTGGATCCCGGGCACCGACCACGCCGGCATCGCCACGCAAATCGTCGTGGAGCGCCAGCTCGACGCCCAGAAAATCTCGCGCCACGACCTGGGCCGCGAAGAGTTCATCAAAAAAGTGTGGGAGTGGAAGGAAAAATCCGGTTCCACCATCACCGGCCAGATGCGCCGCCTGGGCGCCTCGCCCGACTGGCAGCGCGAGTACTTCACCATGGACGAGCCGCGCTCGAAAGTCGTGACCGACGTCTTCGTGCGCCTGCACGAGCAGGGCCTGATCTACCGCGGCAAGCGCCTGGTCAACTGGGACCCGGTGCTGGGCACGGCCGTCTCCGACCTGGAAGTGGTGTCCACCGAAGAAAAAGGCTCGATGTGGTACATCAAGTACCCGCTGGCCGACGGCTCCGGCCACCTGACCGTGGCCACCACCCGTCCTGAAACCATGCTCGGCGACGTGGCTGTGGCCGTCGATCCTACCGACGAGCGCTACCAGGCGCTGGTGGGCAAGATGCTGACGCTGCCGCTGGTCGGCCGCGAGATCCCGATCATTGCCGACGAATATGTCGACAAGGCGTTCGGCACCGGCTGCGTGAAGATCACGCCCGCGCACGACTTCAACGACTATGCCGTGGGCCAGCGCCACAACCTGGCGCTGCTGTCGATCCTCACGCTCGATGCCAAAATCACCGACGACGCACCCGCGGCGTATCGCGGCCTGGACCGCTTTGCTGCCCGCAAGCAGATCGTGGCCGACCTCGAAGCGCAGGGCCTGCTGGAACAGGTCAAGCCGCACGACCTGATGGTGCCGCGCGGCGACCGTACCGGCGTGGTCATCGAACCGATGCTGACCGACCAGTGGTTCGTGGCCATGAGCAAACCGGCGCCGGAAGGCACGTTCTTCCCCGGCAAATCGATTGCCGAAACGGCGCTGGAAAAAGTGGCCAGCGGCGACATCAAGTTCGTCCCCGAAAACTGGAGCAACACGTACAACCAGTGGCTCAACAACATCCAGGACTGGTGCATCTCGCGCCAGCTGTGGTGGGGCCACCAGATCCCGGCCTGGTACGACGACGCCGGCAATATCTATGTCGCCAAGACGGAAGCGCAAGCCATCGCCCAGGCCGCCGCCAAGGGCGTGACCACGCCGCTGCGCCGCGACGCCGACGTGCTCGACACCTGGTTCTCGTCGGCGCTGGTGCCCTTCTCTACGCTCGGCTGGCCGGAAGAGACGCCGGACTACAAGATGTTCCTGCCGTCGTCGGTACTGGTCACCGGCTTCGACATCATCTTCTTCTGGGTTGCGCGGATGGTCATGATGACCACGCACTTCACCGGCAAGGTGCCGTTCGAGACCGTGTACGTGCACGGCCTGGTGCGCGACTCGTCGGGCCAGAAGATGTCGAAGTCGAAGGGCAACACGCTCGACCCGATCGACCTGATCGACGGCATCGATGTCGAATCCCTGGTGGCAAAACGCACCACCGGCCTGATGAACCCGAAGCAAGCAGAAAGCATTGCCAAGGCAACGCGCAAGGAATTCCCGAATGGCATCTCGGCATTTGGCACCGACGCGCTGCGTTTCACGATGGCGAGCTACGCATCGCTGGGGCGCAATATCAACTTCGATCTGGGACGCTGCGAAG
>JBEVMD010000234.1:0-3178 GCA_040508835.1 Duganella sp.
GAACTCGCGCGAAATCGCCAGGCCCAAGCCGGTGCCCTCCTTGGCGCCCGGTCCCTCGGCCTGGATGAACGGCTCGAAGATGCGGGTCTGGTCGATGGGCGAGATGCCGGGACCGTTGTCGATCACGGCAAACGCCAGTTCGCACTGGCCGTCCGCCACGGGCGTGCCCTGCACCTGCAGCGTCACTTCGCCCTGCCCCGTGAACTTGACGGCGTTGGCCATCAGGTTGAGCAGCACCTGGCGCAGCTTGGTGCCGTCCACGCGCGCGCCCGGCGGCAGGCCCGCGGCGTCGAGCACCAGCGTGACGCCCGTCTGGCTGGCGCGCATGCTCACCATGTCCATCACTTCCTGCAGCACGTCGTCGATGCGCACGATCTCGGTCTGCAGCACGGCGCGGCCGGCTTCGATGCGCGACAGTTCGAGGATCGCGTTGATCAGCGTGAGCAGGTGTTCGCCCGAGCGGTGGATGATGGCGAGGTTGCGTTTTTCCTCGGGCAGCATGTGCTTGGAGTCGGCCATCAGGCGCGAAAAGCCGATGACGGAATTGAGCGGCGTGCGCAGCTCGTGGCTCATATTGGCCAGGAAGATGCTTTTGGCCTGGTTGGCCGCCTGCGCCTGGCGCACGGCGACCGACAGCGCATTGGTGCGCTCCGCAACCAGGTCTTCCAGGTGGATGCGGTGGCGGCGCAGCTCCTGCTCCGCCGCCTTCTGTTCGGTGACGTCGTAGCACACGCCCACCATGCGCGCCGGCCGGCCTTCGGCATCGCGGAAGATCACCGCCTCGCCGCGCAGGTGGTGCACCGAACCGTCGGGCCAGCGCACCCGGTACTCGGGGTCGAAGTCGCTGGCGCCGCCCAGCGCCCGCGCCAGCAGCGCGCGCACCGGCACGGCGTCGTCCGGGTGCACCATGTCGAGCCAGTTGCCGATGACGGCGCCGTCGCGGCCTTCGCGGCCGTACAACCGGTGCATCTGCTCGTCCCACACCATCTGGTCGGTCAGGATGTTCCAGTCCCAGATGCCGATCGCGGCGGCGCTGCTGGCGATCTGCAGCCGTTCCTCGCTGTCGTGCATGGCCTTGTAGCGGCTGTCCATCAGCTGCACCATTTCGCGGATCGAGGCGTTGAGGGTTTTCAGCTCGCCGAAAAACCAGTTACGGGGCGGCAGCGCGCCGGGGTTCTGGCCGGCCTTCACATTGGCGGCATAGCGTTCGATGGTGGTAATCGGCTTGAAGATCAGCTGCGACAGCAGCAGGTACAGGCAAAACACCAGCGTCACGTCGAGCACGAAGATCATGCCGACGATGGTGTACAGGCGCTGGCGCAGCTGTTCGATCATCAGCGCCGGCGACGCGTACACGGTGATGGCGCCGATCAGCTGACCGCCGGCCGTGATGTTGCGGCGTTCGGCCAGCAGGTCCGGATTGTCGGGCGCACGGGTGGCTTCCACCAGGTTGCCCTGGGCGTTGCGGGTGAGGATGAACGGCTTGCCGCCGGTGGCGGGCGCCACGGCGCTGGCGTACAGGTCGCGGTTGCTCAAGCCGCTCTTCATGATGGTGGTGATCTGGTTTTCGTCGAAGTTCCAGGCGGGCAGCGCCACGGCGGAGGCCAGTTCGTCGGCGCTGTTGGCCAGCGTCTTGTGCAGCTGCTCCCAGCGCTGCGTACGTTCGAGGTGATAGAAATACAGCGCAAAGGTGGTGAGCACCAGGGTGACGACGGCAGTCAGCGTGACGCTGACGAACATGGCTATCGAAATTCTTCCCGCGCGGCGGGCAAGTCTGTGCAGCATCGGCTGGCAATCGTTGGTTGATGGAGCGCTGCCCCCGATCATAGGGGCTATCAGGCCGGAAGTCTATGCGTTATTACCCGAAAGAATTATTTTTAGTAAATTTTTTTCAATGTTACTCCCCCGCCACGGCGTCTGGCCGATTCGAATGACCTGTTTAAAACAAATTCTTAATGCCGGGGGGCGGCTCCCGCCTGCAGTTGGTCGCACGCCATCGCCGTGCTGAGGAACAGCTTGCCGTTCAGTTCGCGCAGCAGGTCGCTGTGGCGCAGGCGGTCCATCACCGGTCCCTTGACCTCGGCCAGGTGCATGCCGATACCGCGCCGCAGGAGGCCCTGATTGAGTTCGGCCAGCGCGTACAGCGCCGACGTGTCGATCGAACTGACGGCCGTCATGACCAGCAGCAGGTCGCGCGCGCTCTGGTGGGTGCGCAGTTCGCACTCGATCCGTTCGCTCACCGCTTCCATATTGCCGAAGAACAGGTTGGCGTCGATCCGCAGGATCAGCAGTTCCGGCTGGGTGGCGGCCGGGTAGCGCTCGATATTGCGGAAATGCTCGGTGCCGGCAATCCGGCCCAGCACCGCGATATGGGGCCGGCTGGCGCGCCAGATCAGGGTGCCCATCGACAGGGCCACGCCCACGATCACGCCCGCTTCCACGCCCAGCGCCAGCACGCCCAGGCACGTGGCGCCCCACGCCAGCGCGTCGCTGCGGTCGTACGACCAAGCGGTGCGCAGGATGGCCAGGTCCAGCATGCCCAGCACGGCCACGATGATGGTGGCCGCCAGCACCGGTAGCGGCAGCAGCGCCAGCCAGCCGGTGGGGGCCAGCAGCGCACCGGCCAGCAGCGCGGCGGTGAGCAGGCTGGCCAGCGGGGTATTGGCGCCGGCCGCAAAATTGACGGCGGAGCGCGACAGGCTGCCGGTGACGGGAAAACCGCCCGACAGCGCGCTGGCCACGTTGGCCGCGCCCAGCCCCACCAGTTCATGGTTGCTCACCAGTTTTTCGTTGCGCTTCTGCGCCAGCGACTGCGCGGCCGACATCGACATCAAAAACACCATGAAGCCGATCAGGAGGCCCGGTTGCAGCAGCGCGGGCCAGTGCGCGCTGGACGTGGCCAGGTTCAGGCGCGGCAGCCCGGCCGGCACGGCGCCCGTGGTGTGCACGCCCAGCGCGGCCAGGTCGGTCGCGGCCATCAGCAGTATCCCGCCCAGCACGACCAGCATGGGCGCGAGCCTGGCGCCGATATCGGCCGCGCTGGCGCGCAGGCCGCACGCGCGCAGCAACGGCGCCAGGTAGCGGCGCGCCAGCACCAGCAATACCAGGGCGCCGACGCCCACCATGGCGCTGGGCGCATGCACCGGGGCGCGCCCCGGCCGCCGGTCCCCCCACCGGG
>JBEVMD010000259.1:0-6328 GCA_040508835.1 Duganella sp.
CCACCGGCTCGCGCGCGATCCGGTCGGGGTCCAGCGCCAGTGCCGCCGTCAATGCCACCATGTCCGGCACCAGGTATGCGGCGCGATACGGCATCGCGTCGCGTCCCAGCCGCGAACTGCGCGCGAGGGCGGCCAGCGCCTGCGCGCCCTGCTCTCCGTTTTGCGGCAGGCGCGCCACGTGTAGCTGCCACCGCTGGCACTGCGCGCGCAGCGCGGCGGCGGAACGGGCCGACAACAGCAGCAGCTGGGGACCCGCCAGCGATGCAGCGGGTATGGCGGCGGCGGTTGCGGGCGGCGCCTCTTCCAGCAGCACGTGGGCGTTGACGCCGCCGATGCCGATCGAATGCAGACCCGCGCGGCGCGGCGCCCCGTTTCGCGTCCAGGGCGTCACCGTCGCGGGAAAATAAAATGGCGATTGGTCGAGCAGGATCGATGGATGCAGCATGGACCAGGTGGCGATCGGCGCGATCACGCCGTCGCGCAGCGCGCCGATCGCCTTGATCAGCGAGGCGATGCCCGACGCGCCTTCCAGGTGGCCGATGTTGCCCTTGACCGAGCTGACCGCGCAACGATGATTGCGGTACGCCTGCGGCGTCATCGACGCCTTGAAGTACCGCTTGAAGGCAGCCAGTTCGGCAGCGTCGCTGAAGCTGTTGGACGTGCCATGGGCCTCGATGTAATTCACCGTGTCCGGCGTCAAACCGGCCGCCCGGTAGGCCTCGGCCATGGCGCGACACTGGCCGTCCACGCTGGGGGCCACTTGCGACAGGGCGCTGCGGCCATTGTGCGTAACGCCTACGCCGGCCACCACTGCGTGGACGGTGTCGCCGTCGGCCTGCGCCGCCGCCAGAGGCTTGAGCAGCACGCAGCCCACGCCCTCGCCGCGTACATAACCGTCGGCCCGGGCGTCGAACGGATACATGCGGCCCGTGCGGCTCAGGATTTCCCCTGCGTCGCGGCTGAGGAATCCGGCAGGATCGAGCAGGATCTTGGCGCCGCCCACGATGGCCGTGTCGCACTCGCCGGCGGCCAGCGCGCGGGCGGCGCGCCCGAGCGCCACGTAGGTGCTGGCGCAGGCATTGTCCACCGCTTCGCTGGGGCCGGTGAAATTGCAGTAATACGAGATCTGGTTGGCGATCATCCCCGCGCTCAACGGCTGCGCCGGCGCCACACCGTGGCTTCGCGCCAGCGCCTGGTAATCCAGCGCGTCCAGCGCCAGGAACAGTCCCACGCGGCCGCGCGTCAGATCCTCCATCGCCACGCCCGCATGCTCGACGCAGTGCCAGATGCTGCGCATCAGGAGCCGCTGCTGCGGGTCCATGGCGCGTGCGGCCTGCTCGTCGATGCCCCAGAAGGCGGCGTCGAACCGGTCGATGTCGTCGATCAGGCCCGCGTGGCGCATGCTGCCGTACTCCGACTCCTCGCCCTCGCCGCCGGCAGCGCAATCCACCCCGCGCGCCTGCCACACGGTGCCCGTGCTGTCGTTGATGGCGACGGTCTTGTCCTGCAACTGGCGCCAGAACGCTTCCACGTCGGCCGCGCCGGGCAACGTGGCGTCGTAGCCGATGATGGCGGCGCGCGCACTGGCGGGCGGCTCGACGACCGCTGCGGGTGCGATCGCCGGCGCGGGTGCGGGCGCGGAAGATGGCGATGGCGATGCAGGAACGGCAGCAACGCCCAGGTATTCCATCAGCTTGCGCGCGGTACTAAGCTCCATGAACACGGCGCCCGTCAGCGCCACGCCAAGGCGGTCGTTGAGCAGCGTGGCGATCTTGGTGGCGCCGATCGAATCCATGCCGTAGTCCGCCAGTTCGACGTCCGGTTCCACCGCACCGGGCGCCATGCCCAGCACCTGCGCCACCGCCGCCAGGACCATGCGATCCCGATCCCGATCCGCATGCGTACCCGCCATGCCGCGCGCGGGGGACGCGGCCAGCGGCGCGGGGTCGGCCGTCAGCAGTTGCGCGATCCGCGCGCGATCGCCCTGGAACACCCCGAACTGGTGCCCGGCGGACGCCAGCGCCGCGCCGAACGCCGCCATCCCGGCGTCGTCCTCCAGCGGCACGATGCCATAGCGGTCGCGCATGGCCTGCGCATAGGCCGGCTGCACCGACATGCCGCCGGCGCGCCACAGCGGCCAGTTGATGGACAGGCTGCGTCCCCGGCGTGCGCCCCGCTCCACCTGCGCTGCACGGTGCGCCGCAAAACTGTCGAGGAATGCATTGGCGGTGGCGTAGCCGAACTGGCCGGCGTTGCCGAATGCGGCCGACGATGAAAATGCGACGAAGAAGTCCAGCGCCACCGGGGCCGTCGCGCGATCGAGGTTGACGATGGCGGCCGCCTTGGCGGCCATTACCGCGTGCAGTTCGCGCGCGGTGACCCTGGCGATAAAGCTGTCGGCCAATACGCCGGCGCCGTGGATCACGCCGTGCAGCGCGCCATGCCGCTGCAGCACGCCGGACACCAGCGCCTGCACGTCCTCGTACCGCGCCATGTCGCAGGCGACATATTCGGCGTGCACGCCCTGCTCCCCCAGCGCCGACAGCAGCGCTGCGCGTCCGGCGTCCAGCGCGGACCGCCCGGTCAGCACGAAGCGCGCCTGGGTACCCTGTCCAAGCCGTGCCGCGAACATCCGCCCCAGCCCACCGAGGCCGCCGGTGACCAGGTACACGCCCTGCCGGCGGATCGCGTCGGCCGGCGCAGGGGCATCCGGCTGCCGGTCCAATAAACGCTGCACCAGCACCTGGCGCGGCTGGCCGGCGGGGTAGGCCACCTCGGTATGGCCATCGGCTGCCGCCAGCTCCGCCCGCAGGTTTGCCTGCATGGCAGGCACGTCCCGCGCCGCAATGGCGGCATCGAGCACCAGTCGCGGGCGCACGGACGGCAGCTCCAGGGCGATCGTGCGCAAGGCGCCCATCAGGGCAAGATAGGGATGGCCGGCGCCGGCGTGCGGGGCATACACCAGCAGCAGTTCCGGCCCTGCCTGGCGATGACGGTCGTCGCGCTGGCAATGGGCCAGCAGCGCAGCGGCATGGCGCTCGATGTCGGCGGCGCTGTCGCCGCTGCCGGCCAGGTGCACGATACGCACCGGCTGCGCGTCCGGTTGCCAGCCCGCGAGCGCGGGAGCGTCGATGGCGAAGATCGTGGTGGTCCCTGTAGTGGTCCCTGTAGTGGTCCCCGTAGTGGTCCCGGACATCGCGGTCCCGCTGACCGGGTGCTCGCGCCAGTGCGGCGCAAAATAGACCGTATCGGCAGGCGTTGCAGCCGGCTGCGTGATGACCGGTACCGGGACTTGCGCCGGCATGGATGCGGGGGTGGATGCGGGCATGAGCGATGGGGCGGGTGCGGAGCCGTCGAGCCAGTGCCGCTCGCGCGCAAACGGATACGCGGGCAGGCTGACGCGCCGGGGCGCCGCGTCCGGGAACTGCAGCCGGTGCACCTGCATCCAGTCCACCGCCGCGCCCTGCAGCCAGGCATGCGCCAGCGGCGTCATGTCGTCGGCCGCAATCCAGCGCGCCAGATCGTCCGCCACCGGCGGTGCCGACGGCTTGCCCTTGACCACCGTGCCGCGCAGCGCCGGCTGATCGCCGTTCACAAAGGCCGCCAGTTGCGTGGTCAGGTCAGCAAGGTCGGTGGCGATGAAGGCAACCCGCTCCGCCATCGCTTCGCGCCCCGTCTGCAGCGTAAAGGCCACGTCGGCAAGCGCCGGTGCCTGGCCCTGGTGGCTGATTTTCAGGCGCACATGCGCCAGCAGGCGCGCGGCCACCGCTTCGAGCCGGTCCGCCTTCCTGGCCGACAGCGGCACCAGGACGGGCCGCGCCGGGCGCGCCGCCGCGGGCGGCGCCACATATTCCTCGAGGATTACGTGGGCGTTGGAACCCGAGGCGCCGAACGAACTCAATGCGGCGCGGCGCGGCACCGGCACTTCGACACCATCCTGCATCATGACGGGCTGGCGCCAGGGTTCGTTCGCGTGCTGCACATAAAAGGGCGAGCTGGCGAAGTCCAGGTAGGGATTGAGCTCCTGCGAGTGCAGCGACGGCGCCAGTTCGCGGTGATGCAATTGCAGTGCCACCTTGGTCAGGCCGCTGATGCCGGCGGCCGATTCGGCGTGGCCGATATTGGATTTTACGGAGCCGATGGCGCAGTACTGGCGGTCGGCGGTGTAACGCCCGAAGGCTTTTACCAGGCCCTGGATTTCGATCGGATCGCCCAGCGACGTGCCGGTGCCGTGCGCCTCCACGTAGCTGATGGTGCGCGGGTGGATGCCTGTCTGCTCCAGGCACTGCTCGATCATGTCGGCCTGGGCGACCGGACTGGGAACGGTCAAGCCGCTCACCGCGCCCACATGATTGGTGATGCTGCCCTTGATGACGGCGTAGATATGGTCGTTGTCGCGCACCGCGTCGCGCAGTGGCTTGAGCAGCACGGCGCCCACGCCCTCGCCCGACACATAGCCGTCGCCGCCCTTGCCGAAGGCGCGGCAGCGGCCATCGCTGGCGTGCATGTCCATCATCCCGTAGGTCATGTACTTGATCGGATGCAGCGACAGGTTCACGCCGCCGGCCAGCGCCACGTCGCATTCGCCGCTGCGCAGGCTCGCCACCGCCGTATGCACGGCGATCAGCGACGATGAGCACACCGTGTCGATGGCCATGCTGGGACCGTGGAAATTGCAGAAGTAGGAAACCCGGTTGGCGATCTGCGCGTAGTTCAGCGACACCGGCGTGGCGTCGCCCCGCGCGATGGCGTCCGCCGTCAGCAACGCATAATCGTTGTGCATCACGCCCGCGTACACGCCCACCTGGCGCCGCTGGTGGCGGCCGCGCGGCGCGACCAGGTTCGCGGGCGTGTAGCCGCCATCCTCGATCGCCTCCCAGCACACTTCCAGGAACTGGCGCTGCTGCGGGTCGAGCAGCCTCGCTTCCCACGGCGAGACGCGGAAGAACTGGGCGTCAAAGCAGTCGGGATCGTTGATGAAACCGCCCCAGCGCGACATCTCCTTGCCCGACGGGGACTTGATGCCTGCCAGGCGCGCCTGTTCCCAGCGCGACGCCGGCACCTCGGTCACGCAATCGGCGCCCGCGCGCAGCTTGTCCCAGAACTGGTCCAGCGTGTCGGCGCCCGGATAGCGGCCCGCCATGCCGATGATGGCGATGTCGTCCGGCCGGGACGCGCCAGGCGCCGCAGTCGATGCCATCGGCGCGGCCACCGATAACGGCGCCGGCGCCAGCGCGAACGCATCCGCATCCGCGTTTGCGTCTGCGTTTGCGTTTGCGTTTGCGTCCGCACCCGCGCCAGTGCCGGCGCCCCATGCCTGCGGATAGCGCTGCGCCAGGTACTGCGCCAGTTCGGCGATGTTGGTGTATTCGAACAGCAGCGTGGGCGCCAGCGCTGCGCCGATCCGCACCTCCAGCGCGCCCACCAGGTCGAGCAGCCGGGCCGAATCGAGGCCCAACTCGTAGTAACCCACGGTGGTGTCGATCTGGTCGACCGGTGTGCCGATGCGGGCGGCCATCAATCCGGCCAGGAAGCGTTCCACCGTTGCGGCCAGGCCGGCTTCGGCCCCGGTTCCGGTTTCAGCGTCCGCTGCGGCTGCAGCAGCCGTGACGCTGGCGCCGGTCCGGGCGTGCAGCGCGGCCCGGGCGGGCGGGGCCGCCTTGCGCTGCGGGTTGATCGCGCCCTCGTCGCGCACCAGTTTGCACGCGTAGTTGCGCAGCTCCGCCACCTGGGCGCCGTCGGTGTCGAAAAATTCCAGCGTCATGTACAGCAGTTCGTTCTTGCGGCGCAGCGAGCCGGCCGCGATGCGGGTAACGCACTGCACGCCCAGCGGCGCGCTGGCGCGGAACGATTCGTAGAACAGCGGCAGGATCAGCCGCTGCTCGCCCTCGAACAAGGCGGCGAACAGCCGCTGCGCGCCGACGCTGCTGCCGTCGATGAGCGTGGGGTGGAAGCGGTAAGCGGCGGCGCCATCGAGCGCCTGCGGTCCCAGGCCGATGTCGATCCAGGTCGCATCCGCGCCCTCATGGACGCTACCCACGGCCATGATCGCGCCGCTGTGCTGCAATCCCTGCCGCGCGCACTGCGCGTACAGGTCGGCCAGGTCGACGCTGGCAACGGCCGCCCGCCGCACCTGCGCCAGGTCCAGCGTTGCGCCGAACGTCACCCGTGGCACGCGGTGCATCTCCGCCACCGCGTAGCGCTGGCGCGGCGCGTCGCCTTCTGCTGCAGATTCCAGCTGCACCTGCCAATGGCCGTCCGCGCGCTGCTCGCATCCGATCTCCAGCAGCACGTCCACGCCGGGCGCCACCGTCAGCGGCTGGTAAAT
>JBEVMD010000274.1:0-10732 GCA_040508835.1 Duganella sp.
GCCACCAACATCCTCAAGCTCAAGCTGCGGCGCATCGACTGCTACATCAACGACCGTTATTCGATCGAATGGACCACGCGCCAGCTAATCGCCGACGGCCGCCTGCCCGCCGGCGCAGGTCAGGCCGAAGTGGTGGAAGCGGCGGTCATCGCCATCAAAAGCGGCTACCTCGGATACACCAACCGCGACCAGGGACGCTTTGCCTACAAGGCCGATTTCGTGCGCCAGTTCGACGCCGCCATCGACGACCTGAAACGCACCGGCGACATCGACCGCATCGTGCGCGGCTACCTCAAACTGCGCTAACCGGACCGGAACACACCTGCACCATCAACATCGGCACGCAGGTCCACACGATGGCCACCAGCGCCAGCGCGCCCGACACCAGCGACGCCCAGTCTTCCAGGCCGGGCGCAGCGCGGGCTCTGGCGCGGGAGGATGCCGCACCGCACACGCGCCGCAGCGCCATAGCCGCCAGCGCGGCAGCGGCAGCCACCGCCAGCACCGACGTCACGACCAGCCCCGCGACCGGATCGCCACCGCGCTCGCACGCGACGGCAGCATACGCATAGCAGAAGAAAAAATGCACGCCCCAGATCACCAGCGGCAGCACCACGCGCAGCATGCGCGACAACAAACGGTCCTGGTTTTTCATCACCCCTCCATCAGCTTGGGCAGCACCTGCAGCACCACGGCGATGCACACGCCCTGCAGCGTGGCGTAGTGCCACACCAGCGCGCAGTTATCGAGTGTGGCGCGGTTGACGGTGGTGAGCTTGCCAGTCCACGAGCGCGCCGCCAGGTAAAACGCCAGGATGGTCAGCACCACCGCGTGCAGGCCCTGATACGACAACATGGCGGCAATCGTCGCCGCCCACGCATTGGCGGTGGGGTCGAGGCCGGCCAGGAACTGGCTGCGCAGATCGCCCGCAAAGGCGCCCACTGCGCACAGCAGCGCCACCATGATGGCCGCGCGATGCCAGCCGGTGCGGCCATCGCTGCGGCGGGTCCATTCGACCAGCGCGGAACCGGCCAGCAGCAAACCGCAGGACAGCACCGCCCACATGACGTCCGGCACCCGGCTGCCCGGCGGCGGGCACACGTCGAGCCGCATCGTGGTGTGGATGTGCGCGAATAAAAACGCGGCAAAAATGGTGGCGTCCACGACCAGCATGATCATCGTGCCCCACCACGAGTGCGACGCGGGACCGCGCGCGCCCACGGGCAGCGCCACGTGGTCCGACACCTTGAGCATGCGCTCCATCGGCAGCCGGTCCGACTGCCACATCCACGCCACCATCGCGGCCACCGCCACCACGCCGCACGTGGCGGAAACGATGGTCCACTGGATGGTCAGCAGCAGGAAGAAACCGGCCGTGCCCACGGCCGCAATGAACGGCCACCAGCTGTCGCCGGGCAGCATCTGCAGGTACATGGGCCGCGCGTCGATCGGGCTGGTGATGATGGTTTCGCGGCGGCCGCTGGCGGTGCCGGGCAGCCAGTGCCGCCCTTCCGGCACTTCGGTCATCAGCTCCGGGCGGTCCCACAGCGGCTCGCGCGAGCGGATATCGGGAATGCTGCGGGTGGCGTAATCCTCGTTGGGCAGCCACTCCAGCGTGGGTGCGTTCCACGGATTGCCGGTCTCGCGCTGCGGCTGGCGCAGCGTGCGCACGGCGTCGACCATGAACAGCAGCACGCCCAGCGCGAGGATCAGGGCGCCGATGCTCGACGCCATGTTGTAGACATCCCAGCCCATTTGCGTATCGTACGTGTACACGCGGCGCGGCATGCCGAGCAGGCCGGCGATATGCATCGGGAAGAACGCCAGGTTCATCCCCACAAACATCAGGCCGAACACCCAGCGTGCGACCGCCTCGGAGAGCCGGTTGCCATTAATAAGGGGCATCCAGTAATACATGGCCGCGAACATCGGGAACACCAGCCCGCCGATCAGCACATAGTGCAGGTGGGCGACGATGAAATACGTGTCGTGCGCCTGCCAGTCGAACGGCAGCATCGCCACCATCACGCCAGTCAGGCCGCCCAGCACGAAGATGAACAGGAAGCCGAGCAGAAACAGGGTTGGAGCGACCATGCGCATCTGGCCGCGCCACATGGTGGCAATCCAGGCGAAGATCTGCACCCCGGTGGGAATGGCCACCGCCATGCTGGCGGCCGACACCAGGCTGGTTTCCAGCACGCCCAGGCCCGCCGTGAACATGTGGTGCGCCCAGAGCGCAAAGCTGAAGAAGCCCACCACCACCAGCGCAGCCACGATGGAACGGTGGCCGACCAGCGGCGTGCCGGCCAGCGCCGGGATCATGGTGGACACCATGCCGGCCGCCGGCAGGAAGATGATGTACACCTCGGGGTGACCGAAGAACCAGAACAGGTGCTGCCACAACAGCGGATCGCCGCCGCGCGACGGGATGAAGAACGGCCAGTCGAACGCGCGCTCCATCTCCAGCAGCGTGGTGCCGGCGATCACCGCCGGAAAAGCGAACACGATCATCACGCCCACCACCAGCATGGCCCATGCGTACACCGGCATGCGCGAGAGCGTCATGCCCGGGGCGCGCGTAAACAGGATGCCGACGATCAGTTCGATCGCGCCGGCGATGGCCGAGATTTCGATGAAGCCGATCCCCAGCAGCCAGAAGTCGGCGTTGAGGCCCGGCGAATACTCCTTGCTGGTGAGCGGTGGATACATGAACCAGCCGCCGTCCGGGGCCAGGCCCACGAACAGGCTCGTAAAGAATCCCAGGCCGCCCACGGCGTAGGCCCAGAAGGCGTAGGCGGACAGGCGCGGGAACGGCAGATCGCGCGCGCCCAGCATGCCGGGCAGCAGATACACGGCAATCGCCTCCACCACGGGGATCGCAAACAGGAACATCATCACCGTGCCATGCATGGTGAAGATCTGGTTGTAGGTCGATGGCGTCATCAGGCCGGCATCGGGCACGGCCAGCTGGGCGCGAATCAGCAAACCCAGTATTCCCGCCAGCACGAAGAATAACAGTGCGGTGCCGATGTACAGCAGGCCGATATTGGTGTTGTTGACGGTGGTGAGGAACGCCAGGCCGCGCGGGGTGCGCCAGATGCGTTCGAGCTTTTCCACCTCGTCCGCCGGTCGCGGGAGGGAGCTGGGCAACCCGGCGTGGGGATCGGTGGCGGCGGTCATTTGAGGCTTTCCAGGTAAGCGGCCAGCGCGCGCAGCGTGGCGGGGTCGATGTCGGTACTGGCGGGCATGCGCACGCCGGGTTTGGCCACGTGCGGATCGGCGATCCAGGCGGAGAGATTGGCGCGGTTGTTGGGCCGCGCGCCGGCGCCCAGGTACAGGCGGCTGCCGAAGTGGGTCAGGTCCGGTGCGCGCACCGGTGTGCTCATTGGTGAATTCGCCGGCGCCGCTTGTGGTTCGCCCCTGACGGTGTGGCACGCGCTGCAGCGCTGCTCGACAAAGGCGCGGCGGCCGCGGTCGATGTCCGTGCCGGCCGGCGTCGATGCAGCTGCCGGCGCCGGTGCCGCCGGCCGGCCTTGCGCCGCCAGCCACGCCTGGAATTCTGCGGGTGGCTGCGCCACCACGTGCAGCGCCATGCGCGCATGCTGTTCGCCGCAGTATTCGGCGCACTGGGCGCGATAGATGCCGGCGCGGTCGGCCTGCACGGTCATGCCGTGCACGCGGCCCGGCACCATGTCCACCTTGCCGGCCAGCGCGGGCGCCCAGAAGCTGTGGATCACGTCCGCGCTGCTCAAACCCAGGTACACGGGCTGCCCCACCGGCACGCGGATCTCGTTGGCCAGCACGATATCCTCCCCGCCGTCGGGCCGGGTGTAGCGCACTTCCCACCACCACATGTGGCCGATGACGGCGATCTTGATCGCATGCTGCGACGACGGCTGGGTCAATTGCGCGGTACGCCACGTGCCGAACACCAGCAGCGCGGACAACACCACCAGCGGCAGCAGCACGCCGCCGCCCACCAGCCAGACCATGGGCCGCACCGGCTGGCCGCGCCGCAGGCTCAGGGCGCTCAGCACCATCACGCCGATCAACAGCAGCAGGCCGCCAATGAACAGGATCCAGGCCAGTTGCGCGATGATGGCCGCGTCGGGACCGGCGGAATGCAGCACCGACTGCTGCGCGATGGTCGCGCCGCTCATCGCAGCGCCGTCAGGTAAGCGGCCATGTGGCGCGCATCGTCTGGCGATACGCCCATGGCCGGCATGGCGGTGCCGGGCTTCATGGACGCCGGATCGACGATCCAGCGCGCCAGCGCGTCGGGCGCGTTCGGTATATGGCCGGCGATATAACTGCGACGGCCGTAGCCGTCCAGCGACGGGCCGATCACGCCGCGCGCGGCCGGAACGTCGGCAATTGCGTGGCACGCGCCGCACTGGTACTGGGCCATGAGCAGGCGGCCCCGCGCCGGATCGCCGGAAGCCGGCGCCAGGGGCGCTTTTTCGCCGTTGTCGCAGCCGGCCAGCAGCGCGGTCGCGCACAAGATAGGCAAACAATGAAGGGACATGCGCACGATTGGAACCCGTTGATGGTGACTTGAGTGGCTATAATACAAGAAAGATATTTATTTCTTAATGGCAATAGAACATGCCTTGCGCGGCATTTCGGAGCCTCGCCACTGCCTGGAAAACCCATGATCAACCACCGCCGCCGCCTGATCCTCACCACTGTCGCCGCCACGCTGGCGACGGCGGGCGCCGTCGGCGGCGCCGTGGGCCTGATCGTGTTATATGGCGGTTTTTATAATATTGGTGCGACCAAGGACCATTTCCAGCCCGTGTATTCGCTGCTCGAACGCGGCCTGCTGCAGTCGGTGCGCAGCCATGCGCGCGATGTGCAGGTGCCCGACGCCATCGTCAACGAAGCCAAGACCCCGCCCGGCGCGCCCACGGCCGCGTACCAGGCCAGGCCGCAGGTCGTGCGCGGGGCCGGGCTGTATCGCGACAACTGCGTGGTGTGCCACGGCGCGCCCGGCGTGGCGCAGGGCGATATCGGCAAGAGCATGCAGCCTGTGCCCGGTCCCTTGTCGGACGCCGCCCGGCGCTGGCGCCCCAATGAGCTGTACTGGATCACGCGCCACGGCATCAAGATGAGCGGCATGCCCGCATGGGAATACCACCTGGCCGAGGACGATCTCTGGGCGGTGGTGGGTTTCCTGGTCGCCCTGCCCTCGCTCACGCCCAAGGCCTATGCGGACATCACGGCACTATCAGGACCGCAGCCGCGCGCGCAGCGCACGGCGTACGCGCAGCCCGACATCGCGCGCGGCCGGCTGGCCCTTACCCAGTACGCATGCCACGCCTGCCACATGGTGCCGGGGGTGACGGGGTCGGAGACGGCCGTGGGTCCATCGCTCGATGGCATCGGCAAGCGCAAGTTCATCGCCAACGATCTGCCCAACACGCCCGACAACCTGGCGCGCTTCATCCGCGCGCCGCAAGCCGTCGATCCGCACGGCGCCATGCCTGACATGGGCGTGACCGAATCGGATGCGCGCGACATGGCCGCTTACCTGCTGGCGCAGTAAGGCAGCTTTTACACGGCCAGGTGCCGCTTGACCTCCGGCTCGCCCATGGTTGCCTGCTGACCCGACGCCACCACCTCGCCGCGCGACAGCACCATGAACTGGTCGGCCAGTTCATGGGCAAAGTCGAAGTACTGCTCGCACAATAAAATCGCCATGTCGCCGCGCTGGCGCAGCAGCCGGATCACGTTGCCGATGTCCTTGATGATCGACGGCTGGATGCCTTCGGTCGGTTCATCGAGGATGATCAGCTTGGGTTCGGCCAGCAAGGCGCGCGCGATTGCCAGCTGCTGCTGCTGGCCGCCGGACAAATCTCCCCCGCGCCGGTGCAGCATCGATTTTAAAACCGGGAACAGTTCATACACCTCGCTCTTGATGGTGCTGCCCTTCTTGCCGCTGTGCGTGGCCAGGCCCATGAGCAGGTTTTCCTCCACCGTCAGGCGGGCGAAAATCTCGCGGCCCTGCGGCACGTAGGCGATGCCCGCGCGCGCGCGGTGGTGCGGCGCCATGCGCGTGATGTCGCGCCCTTCCAGCATCACCGTACCGGCGGACACGGGCAGCACGCCCATCAGGCATTTTAACAGCGTGGTCTTGCCCACGCCGTTACGGCCCAGTAGCGCCATGCACTGGCCCTTTTCCAGTTCGAGCGACACGCCGCGCAGCGTGTGCGCAGCCCCATAGTACTGGTTGATGTTTTCGACTTGTAGCATGTTCAAATGTCCTTCAGCGTCCGAGATAGACTTCAATCACGCGTTCGTCGGCCTGCACCTGCGCCATCGTGCCCTGCGCCAGCACCGCGCCCTCGTGCAGCACCGTCACCACGCCCTGCTGCGCGATCTCGGTGACAAAGCCCATGTCGTGTTCCACCACCATGATCGAATGCTTGCCGCGCAATTCGTTGAGCAGTTCCGCCGTGCGCGCCGTTTCGGCGTCGGACATGCCGGCCACCGGCTCGTCGAGCAGGATCAGCTGCGGTTCCTGCATCAGGAGCATGCCGATTTCCAGCCACTGCTTCTGGCCATGCGACAGCAGGCCGGCCAGCCGTCCCTCGCTGCCGTTCAAGCGGATCAGGCGCAGGATCTCGTCGATCTTGCCCATCTGTTCCGACGACAGGCGCGCGAACAGCGTGGGCCGCACGCGCTTGTCGGCCTTCATCGCCAGTTCCAGGTTTTCGAACACCGTGTGCTGTTCGAACACGGTGGGCCGCTGAAACTTGCGGCCGATGCCCGCATGGGCGATCTGGTGCTCGGCCATCTTCGACAAGTCCATGGTCTGGCCGAAGTACGCAGTGCCGGACGTGGGCCGGGTTTTGCCGGTGATGACGTCCATCATGGTGGTCTTGCCCGCGCCATTGGGGCCGATGATGCAGCGCAGCTCCCCCACCGAGATATCGAGCGACAGGTTGTTCAGCGCCCGGAAGCCGTCGAACATCACCGTGATCTCTTCCAGGTACAGGATGGCGCCGTGGGTGGTGTCCACGCCCTGCCCGGCCACGCGGCCGTACGACGGGCCCTGCGCGCCGATGACGTCCGGGCCGTTGTTGAGTGCATTGGCCATCATGCTTGCTCCTTGCGCCAGCGCGCGGTCAGTCCCGCCAGTCCTTGCGGCAGGTAGATGGTCACGAGGATGAAGATCAGACCCAGTGCGAACAGCCACAGGTCGGGGAAGGCGCCGGTGAACCAGCTTTTCAGGCCGTTGACGGAAAATGCGCCGACGATGGGACCGAGCAGCGTGCCACGGCCGCCGACGGCCGCCCAGATCACCATCTCGATCGAATTGGCCGGCGACATTTCGGACGGGTTGACGATGCCCACCTGCGGCACGTACAAGGCGCCGGCGATCCCGCACAGCACCGCCGACAGGGTCCAGACGAACAGCTTGAACCACAGCGGGTTATAACCAATGAACATCAGGCGCGACTCCGCATCGCGCACGCCCTGCAGCACGCGCCCCAGTTTGGAGGTGACGATCCGGCGACACAGCAGCAGCGCGACCAGAAGCGTCGCCAGCGTGACCAGGTACAGCGCCGCCTTGGTACCGGGCGCGCTGATCGGGTAACCGAGAATGCGTTTGAAATCGGTGAAGCCGTTGTTCCCGCCGAAGCCCGTGTTATTACGGAAGAACAGCAGCATGAATGCATACGTCATGGCCTGCGTGATGATCGAAAAATACACGCCCTTGATGCGCGAGCGGAAGGCGAAGTAGCCGAACACGAATGCCAGCACGCCGGGCACCAGCACCACCAGCGCCAGGCAGTACCAGAAGCTGTCGGTGCCTGACCAGAACCACGGGTAGCTTTTCCAGTCGAGGAAGACCATGAAGTCCGGCAGGTCGCTGGCGTAGCTGCCTTCGCGCCCGATGGCGCGCATCAGGTACATGCCATGGGCGTAGGCGCCCAGCGCGAAGAACACGCCGTGACCCAGCGACAGGATGCCGGCGTAACCCCACACCATGTCCAGCGCCAGCGCCGCCAGCGCATAGCACATGAATTTGCCGATCAGGCCCACCAGGTAGCTCGATGCGTGCAGTGGATGGCCGTCCGCGAAGAACAGGTTCAGTAGCGGCAGCGCTGCCAGCACCGCGCAGCACACGACGATGCCGGTCCACGCCTGCTTTGAAAACAGCGACGGCCGTTTCATATGTAAGTGCGTCATTCTGCGCTCCTGCCTCTCATGGCAAACAGGCCTTGCGGGCGTTTCTGGATAAAGACGATGATGAACACCAGGATGGCGATCTTGGCCAGCACGGCGCCCGCCACCGGTTCCAGGAACTTGTTCACTTCACCGAGGCCGAAAGCGGCGATGATGGTGCCGGCCAGCTGGCCCACGCCACCGAGCACCACCACCATGAATGAATCGACGATATAGGCCTGGCCCAGGTCGGGCCCCACGTTGCCCAGCTGCGACAGCGCCACGCCGCCCAGGCCCGCGATGCCGGAACCGAGGCCGAAGGTCATCATGTCGATCCTGGCGGTGGACACGCCCACGCAGCCGGCCATGCGGCGGTTCTGCATGACGGCGCGCACGAACAGCCCGAGGCGCGTCTTGTTCAGGATTAGCCACACGCCCGCCACCACGAACAGCGAGAACGCGATGATGGCAATCCGGTTATACGCCAGCACCAGGTTGCCCAGCACCGTCACGCCGCCCGTCATCCAGGCCGGGTTGGCCACCTCCACGTTTTGCGCGCCAAAGATGGTGCGCACGGTCTGCATCAAAATCAGGCTGATGCCCCAGGTGGCGAGCAGCGTTTCGAGCGGACGGCCGTACAGCCAGCGGATCACCGTGCGCTCCATGGCCACGCCCACTGCCGCCGTCACGATGAAAGCGGCCGGCAGCGCGGCAAACAGGTAGCCGTCCACCGCAGACGGAAAATAATGGCGAAACCCCAGCTGGCACAGGTACGTCGTGTACGCGCCGATCATCAGGAGCTCGCCGTGCGCCATGTTGATGATGCCCATCAGGCCGAAGGTGATTGCCAGGCCCAGTGCAGCGAGCAGCAGCACGCTGCCCAGCGACACGCCATAAAAGATATTGCCGATGAATTCGGCGCGCGCCAAACGGCTGTCGATGGCAGCGAGCGTTCTGGCCGCAGCCACGCGCACGCCGGCGTCGGGTTCCTGCGGCGTGCCGTCGGGCTGTTTGTCCAGCATGGCCTGCAGCGCCGGGCGCAGGCTGGCATTGCTGCTGACGGCCAGCGCCTCCACCGCCGCCTTGCGGCGCACGGCGTCGGGCGACTGCAGGTTGGCCGTGGCAGCCACCAGTTGCAGCTGTTCGCGGATGGACTCATCCTTTTCGGTGGCCAGCGCTTTGTCGATCAGCGGGGCCTGCGCGTAGGTGACGCTTTTTTGCAGCTCCCCCACGGCGGTGACGCGTTCGGCGCGCTCTTTCGAGAACAGCTTGAGGGCGGACAGGGATTCCTCCACGGCGCCGCGCAGGCGGTTATTGAGCATCACGCCGTTCAGCCCTTCGGGCATGGGCGCGGTGGTATCGGTCACGGGGTCGTAGACCTGGTCGTCGGTGACGATCACGATGCGTCCATCCGGCGTGGCGTACAGCGCGTCGTCCTTCAGCGCGGTGAGCACGCGCGTGGCGTCGTCGTTGGCCAGAGCCCCGATGCTGGCGATGGCGGCCAGGCGGGCGTCGAAGTCGTCGCCGGCCAGTGGCGCCAGCAGCGCCGGGGCGATGGCTGCCTGCGCCATGCCGCACAACAGCAGGCAGGTGAGGAGGAGGATTTTTTTCACTGGTCGGTTTCCTGGTGGGGGAAATCATGCGAAGCATGGATCGCCGCGTGCGCGGGGATGACGGAGCGGGCGGCGGCTGGTGCAGCGCGCCGTACCGATTGGTGCAGTGCGCCGCACCGGTTGGTGCAATGCGCCGCATCGTCTGCTGCCGCCGGCCGCTCCGGTTGGACGGCTACGGTGACTGCGACGGTCCCCGGCGCCGTCGAATCTGCGCTGAGGGCTGGCCACGGTGCCCGGCGCCGTCTGCCGGGACGATTACAGTTTTTGCTTGGCTTCGTTACCAGGGATGTAAGGGCTCCACGGCTGCGCGCGTACCGGGCCCGGAGTCTTCCATACCACGTTGAACTGGCCGTCGCCGCGGATCTCGCCGATGAACACGGGTTTGTGCAGGTGGTGGTTGGTGGCGTCCATGGTCAGCGTCATGCCCGATGGCGCCTTGAAGGTCTGGCCGGCCATCGCCGCGATCACCTTGTCGGTATCGGTGGACTTGGCTTTTTCCACGGCCTGCGCCCACATGTGGATGCCGACATAGGTCGCTTCCATCGGATCGTTGGTCACGACCGTCTTAGCGTTGGGGAGCTTCTTGGCGATGGCGTACGCCTTCCACTTCTTGATGAAGTCCGCGTTGACCGGGTTCTTGATCGACTCGAAGTAATTCCAGGCCGCCAAATGGCCCACCAGCGGCTTGGCGTCGACGCCGCGCAGTTCTTCCTCGCCCACCGAGAACGCCACGACCGGCACGTCGGTCGCCTTGATGCCGGCGTTACCGAGCTCCTTGTAGAACGGGACGTTGGAGTCGCCGTTGATGGTGGAGATCACGGCCGTCTTGCCGCCCGCCGAGAACTTCTTGATATTGGCGACGATAGTCTGGTAATCGCTGTGACCAAACGGGGTGTAGACCTCTTCAATGTCTTTATCCTGAACCCCTTTGGAATGCAGGAAAGCGC
>JBEVMD010000322.1:0-4796 GCA_040508835.1 Duganella sp.
CCGGGTATGCCGACCTGGCGGGCAACAGCGGCGGCGGCGCCACCGGCCCGGCCATGGCCATCGATACCCTGGCGCCGGTCAGCGCCGCGGTGGGCAGCCCCGTGTTCTCCAGCGACACGGGCATCAGCAATACCGACCTGATCACCTCGGTGGCGGCGCAGACCGTCAGCGGCACCCTGTCGCTGCCGCTTGACGCGGGCGAGGCGGTGCAGGTGTCGTTCGACGATGGCGCCACCTGGCTGGCGGCCGCCGTCAACGGCACCGCCTGGTCGCTCGACCATACCCTGGCCGGCAGCGGCGTACTGCGGGTGCGCGTGGTCGATACGTTCGGCAACCACAGTCCGGAAAGCGTCACGCCGTGGGCGCTCGACCAGACCGTGCCCACCGTGGTCATCACCAGCAACGTGCCGGTGGCCAACGGGGTGGAACCGGCCATCATCACGTTCACGTTCTCCGACGTGCCGGGCGGGTTCAACGCCGCCAACGTGGCGGTGGCCGGCGGCGTGCTCGGTGCGTTGACGGCCACGGCCGATCCGCGCGTGTACACGGCCACCTTCACGCCGCCGGCCGGGGTGCCGGCCGGTACCGCCACGATTGCCGTTACCGGGTATGCCGACCTGGCGGGCAACAGCGGCGTCGCGGGTAGCCTGCCGTCGCTGCAGATCGACACGGTGCCGCCGACGGCCGCCGTCAGCGGCCCGATCCGTTTCTCCAGCACGGCCAGCGTCACCGGCGAGCTGATCACCAATAATCCGCGCCAGACGCTGAGCGGCACGCTGAGCGCGGCGCTGGCTGCCGGCGACGTGGTGCAGGTCTCGGTCGATGGCGGCCAGACCTGGCTGCTGGCCGGCGTCAACGGCCTGACCTGGACCCTGCCCGGCCTGGTGCTGCCCGCCAATGCCAGCGGCACCCTGGTGGTGCGCGTGGCCGACGCCGCCGGCAACGTGAGCGCCGCCCAGTCGGCGCCGTACCTGGTCGATACGGTGGCGCCCACGGTCACCATCACCAGCAGCGCTGCCGTGCTGGTGCCCGGCCAGAACGCCACGCTCACGTTTACCCTCAGCGATGCGGGCGTGATCGACCTGTCCGCCATTCACGTGGTGGGCGGCACGCTGACCAACTTCAGCGGCAACGGCACGACCTATACCGCCACGCTGACCCCGACCGGCACCGGCGCCGTCAGCATCGACGTGCCGGGCCGGGTGTTTGCGGACGCCGCCGGCAACGGCAACACCGCCACGGCGCCGCTGGTGCTGGCAGTGGTCAGCGGCCAGGCGGCGACCATCGATGGCGTCTCGATCGTCACGACGAACGGGGTCGACACCCGCACCGGCCTGGCCACGCGCACCGTCTCGGTGCCGGTCGTGACCAGCCTGCGCGATGAAGACGAGGACACCACGCACGCGACGCTGGCCGACATCCCGCTCGGCATTGCCGCCAACGGCGACGGCGTGGGCAGCACGCTCACCGTCAGCGTGCCGGTGGGCGTGGGCTTCGAGGCGACCGGTCCGGCCACGCTGCTGGGCGGCGCCACCGCCGCCCTCGACCTGATCGGCCGCATCGAGGACAACACGGTGGCCAGCGCCACCCGCAGCGCCATGGAAGCGCAGGCGCGGCAATTCCTGGCCACCCAGGACGCCGGCGAGCTGCAGCAGAACGGCACGCTGCGCCTGAGCGGCGACAGCGCGGTCGCCAACACCTGGCTGCTGATCACGGGCGACACCTCGGAGCAGGCCGGCACGCTGGACATGGCCACCGGGCTGCGCGCCAGCGCGCTGGCCGCCGGTGCTGGCGCCGCCGCCGCCGCGATCGACGTCAGTGCCGAGATTGCGCTGGTGATCGACGCCCGCGCCCTGACCGGGGTCGGCCTGGAAATCGACCATGTCGACTTTGCCGCCATCGTGGGCGCGGCGCGGGTGCAGGGCGGGGCCGGCCAGAACTTCCTGATCGGCGACGCCGCCGCCCAGTACATCACGCTGACCGTCGGCGTGGACCATGACACCCTGTATGGCAACGGCGGCAGCGACATCCTGGGCACGGCCGGCGGCAACGATTATCTCGACGGCGGCGACGGCGACGACATCCTGTTTGCCGGCGCCGGCAACGACGTTCTGGTGGCCGGGGCGGGCAACGACGTGCTGCAGGGCGGCCGCACCGACACCGGCCAGTGGCGCTTCACGCTGCAGGCCGACGGCTCGGTGCGCGGCACCCACGACGCCGTGCTGCTGGGCGCGGCCCAGACCGTTATCACGGCCGAGCTCAACACCAACATCGCGCAGCTGGGCTTTGCCACCGCCGACGCCGCGCGCCTGGAAACGCTGTCGCTGTTGTACCACGCGGCGTTCGACCGCGCGCCCGACCTGGACGGGCTGAGCTTCTGGGCCGACCAGCTGCTCACCAGCCAGCAGTACGCCAGCGGCTTCCTGGCCCAGGCCGAAGCGCGCGACGGCCTGATGAAACTCAGCAACGCCGACTACGTCTCGACCCTGCTGCGCAACACGCTCGACCGCGAGCCGACCAGCAGCGAGCTGGCCAGCTACGTCACGCGGCTCGATGCGGCCCCTGCCGATGCCGGCCTGCGCGCCAGCGTGCTGTCCGACATCGCCTTGTCGGCCGCGCACAAGGCGCTGTGGTGGACCGCCGACGGCATGGCGCTCGGCGGCCAGTTGCTGACCCAGGAACAGGGCTGGTATGCCGGTTCCGGCAACGACCGCCTGGTGGCCGGCACCGGCGCCAGCCTGCTGGTGGGCGGCGACGGCGACGACACCGCCGTGTTTGCCGGGGCCGCCAGCAGCCACAAGGTCGTGCTGGGCAACACGGTCAGCGCCGGCAGCAACGGCGCCGACATCCTGGTGGGCCAGAGCGCGGACGCCATGAACGTGGTGCGCCAGATCGAACATGCCGAGTTCGACGGCGGCAAGGTGTTCGACCTGAGTTTTACGCAGGCGCCCACGTCGGTGCTGCAGGAAATCGGCATGCTGTACCAGCTCACGCTCGACCGCGCGGGCGACTACGACGGCTTCCAGTTCTGGCTGTCGCAAAACGCCACCGGCGCGGCGCTGGCCAGGGGCTTTACCCAGTCGGCCGAGTTCACCCGGCTGTACGGCACGCTCGACGACGCCGCGTTCGTCACGCGCATGTTCCTCAACGCCACCGACGCCGCGCCCGACGCCACCACGCTGGCGCGCTGGGATACGTACCTCGACACCCATACCCGCGACGAGATGGTGGCGCAGCTGGTGGTGGACGCCACCCTGATCGGGGCCCAGAAAGGCGTCGACGGCCTGACCCTGATAGGTTACTGGTAAGCAAATATTTTGTTCGGAGAGACGAAACTTTTGGTAGCGGAGACAGATCGCGTTGTGGTGTTTGCCTGACGGTGTAACGGTGGTCAAGCTGTGTATAATCGGCCCGTATTCCCCCACCGGGAGCCCGCCATTTTATCCGTCACCGCTACCGAAAAGGCCAGGCCGAGCATATTGATCGTTGACGACGAGCGGGAGGAGTTGCGCGTGCTGACCGACCTGCTGCGCCGCCAGTTGTACCACGTGCGCAGCGCGGTGGACGGCGCCGCCGGCTACCAGAGCGCGCTGGCCATGCCGCCCGACCTGATCTTGCTCGACGTGCGCATGCCGGGCGTGGACGGCTTTGCCGCCTGCCGCCTGCTCAAGGCCGATCCCGTCACGCGGTCAATTCCCGTGTTGTTTCTCAGTTCGCTCGACGATCCCGACGAAAAGGTGGCCGGGCTGGCCATGGGCGGCGTCGATTTCATTGCCAAGCCGTACCATCCGGCCGAAGTCTTTGCGCGCGTGCGCATCCACCTGGAACTGGCCGGCCTGCGCGCGGCCGCTGCCGACGGGCTCGCATCGCCCACGGCCGCCGCCCCTGCCACGGCGGCCGCCACGGCGCCAGCACCGATCCAGTTCGCCCACCCTCATCCCGACGAAGTGATGACCAATGCCGCCATGCGGCTGATCGACGACAACCTGGCCGCGCCGCTCACGCTGGGCGGCATTGCGCGCGCGCTGGGCACGTATGAAAAGCGGCTGTCGCAGGCGTTCCGCCACCATGCCGGCATCACCGTGTTTGCCTACCTGGCCGAAGCGCGCATGATGCGCGGCCGCCAGCTGCTGGTGGACACCGACATGAGCGTGCAGCAGATCGCCGAGCAGATCGGCTTTCGCAGCGCCGCCAACTTTGCCACCGCGTTCCGCGAGCACGCGGACACCACGCCCACCGCGTACCGGCAGTCGGTGCGCCAGGCGCTGGGGCACCCGTGAGCGGCAGCGACGCGCCGGTACCGGCATTGGCCCGCGCGCGCCTGCTGGCGCGGCTGAACCACGACCTGCGCGCGCCGCTGGCGCGCATCGCCGCCCGCGCCGCGCATCTGCCTCATCCGGCTGAGCTGGCCGACATCGCGCGCGCCCAGCTGGCGTGGCTGGGCGACCTGCACGACTGCGCCCGTTACGAAGTGACGGCGCCCGAGCTCACGCCCGCGCCCGCCTACCTGCACGCGCTGCTGCGCGGCTGCGCCGTGGCGTACGACGCGGCCACGCTGCCGGCGCTGGCCGTGCTCGATGCGCGGCGGCTGGCGCAGGTGCTCGAACGCATGGCCGCGCACGCCGGCACGGCGCCCGCGCTGGCGCTGCACGTGGCGCCGGCGCCGGGCGCGGTGACGTTTGCGTTTGTTGCCGGCAATCCGGCCGCCGCTGACTGGGCCGACGTGCCGGCCACGCTCGACACCGACGACATCGCCCCCGGCCCGATCCTGGCCGCGCACCTGGTGCGCGCCATGG
>JBEVMD010000345.1:0-13206 GCA_040508835.1 Duganella sp.
CAGGCGGCGCACCGCAGCCGGCCGGCCAGCGCGCCAATGCGCTGACCGGTTCGCGGACGGCGCGCCAGACCGTGGAAACCAAGGTGCGGGCATCGATTCTCGACACCATCAAGGTCAAGAAGCCGGCAGCGCCGCCCCCGGTCAAGGGCAAGCCGGTCCGGGGCGCCGCACCGCCCGCGCGCGGGCGCAAGTAAGCGTAGAGGTGGCTACCAATATGAAAGCAGATATCGCCCGATATCTGCTTTTTTTTGTTGTGTAATTGCGCCATGAACCAAGCTGCGGGGTGAATTCTGCCCTGCTTGCTGGATGCCGGGACCATGCTTGGGGCTACACTGGGGACAGATAACCAACGTGCCCTGGAGACCCATGAAAACCTTCGCAATTTCCCATATCTGGCTGGTGCCGCTGTTTGCCGTGCTTGCGGCGTGCGGCGGCGGGGGCGGCGGCGGCGACAGCGGTGGCGGCACCACCACGCCGGCCGTGGTCACGCTGCGCAGCATTGCCGTCACGGCGCCCGCGACCACGCTGATCGTCAACGGCGCCAGCCAGACCCTCACCGCCACCGGCACTTATACGGACGGCACCACCAAGGCGCTCACCGGCCTGACCTGGACCACCAAGTCGGGCGGCACGTCGGTGCTGCAGGTGACCAGCGCCGGCATCGTCAGCGCCAAGGCCATCGGCACCGAGAGCGTGATTGCCACCCAGGCCGCCACCGCCACGGCCGCCGCCGTGACGGCGTCCCTCGATTTCACGGCCATCGCGCCGTGGACCCAGGTGGCCGCCGGCGGCAACCAGACCATCGCCCTCAAGACCGATGGCCGCCTGTACAGCTGGGGCCTGAACATCCAGGGCCAGCTCGGTGACGGCACCAATTCGCGCCGCAATACCCCGGTCACGGTTGTGGGCAACAGCAATATCTGGAAGCAGGTGGCCGTGGGCGACAGTTTTGCCGTGGCGATCCGCACCGACGGCACGCTGTGGTCGTGGGGCTATAACCTGTTCGGCCAGCTGGGCCAGGGCGACCAGGTGTCGCGTAATATTCCTACCCAGGTGGGCACGGCCAAGGACTGGACCTCTGTGGCAGTGGGCAAGTCGCACGTGGTGGCATTGCGCACCACCACTGGCGGCACCGGCGGCGCCGCCGTGTCGCTGTGGGTGTGGGGAAATAATTATGCAAGCCAGCTGGGCGACGGCAAGACGGTGGACTTGCTGGTCCCCACCCGCCTCGGCACCGATTCCTGGCTGGCCGTGGCGGCCGGCGACGCCCACACGCTGGCCATCCGGCGCAGCGACCAGAGCCTGTGGACCTGGGGCGATAACAGCCATGGCCAGCTGGGTAACGGTTTGTCGTCCGGCAAGGTGGGCGTGCCCACCCAGGTCGGCACGGCCAACTGGTCGGCCGTGGCGGCCGGCAGCAACCATTCGCTGGCTATCCGCAACGACGATGGCGTGCTGTTTGCCTGGGGCGAGGGCGACAACGGCCAGATCGGCAACAACAGCACCAGCCTGCAATCGTCCCCCACCCAGATCAGCGACGGCGGCGCGCGCTGGACCCAGGTGGCAGGCGGCGTGAGCCACTCCATTGGCGTGCGCAACGATGGCACGCTGTGGGCCTGGGGCCGCGGCGACGAAGGCCAGCTGGGCCAGAGCGTGGCCCGCAGCCTGCTGCCGCTCCAGGTGGGCAGCCTGAACACGTGGAAAGCGGTGGCGGCCGGCGCTTACCACAGCGCCGCCCTCAAGACCGACGGCGAAACCCTGAGCTTGTGGACCTGGGGCCTGAACGGCGACGGACAGCTGGGCAATGGCAGCAACGCCAATGCCGCCGCGCCGGTCAGCATTTCTTACTGAGACTGATTGAGGCCCGCTTATTGACTGCTCACTGATCCTGGCCGACCGCCTGCTGCTGCCTACCTGCCGCGCACTGGCGGCGGTGTGCCTGGCGCTGTTGACGGGCACCAGTGTATTGGCGCAGGAACGGGTCACGCTGCAGCTCAAGCATGCGCACCAGTTCCAGTTTGCCGGCTATTACGCGGCGCTGGAACAGGGTTATTACCGCGAAGCGGGGCTGGACGTGCGCATTGTGGAGGCGGCCGACAGCAGCCAGGCCGAGCGCGACGTGGTGTCCGGCAAGGCCGAGTACGGCGTGGGCAGCAGCAGCCTGCTGCTGGCGCGGCTGTCGGGCCAGCCGGTGGTGGCGCTGGGCGTGATTTTTCAGCATTCGGCCTATGCGCTGGCCATGCCGCAAGTGCCCGGCGCTGCGCCCGATATCGGCCGGCTGCGCGGCCGGCGCGCCATGCTCGGTTCCATGGCCAGCGGCATGGGCAATGCCGATGAACTGCTCGCCTACCTGGTCAAGCAAGGCGTGCCTGCCGACAGCTACGAGCGGCTGGCGCCCAGCTACGATCCCGCCGACCTGGTCACCGGCAAGGTGCAGGCCATGGCCGTGTACACCACCAACGAGCCCGATGCGTTCGACCGCGCCGGCTTTGCCTACGATTTATACACGCCGCGCTCGGCAGGCATCGATTTTTATGGCGACACGCTGTTCACCAGCGAGCGCGAGCTGGCCAGCCACCCGGCGCGGGTGCGGGCGTTCCGCGCGGCCAGCCTGCGCGGCTGGCACTGGGCCATGAACCATCACGAGCAGACGGCCGACCTGATCCTCAATAAATACTCGCGCCGCCACGACCGCGAGCACCTGCTGTACGAAGCGCGCCAGATGGTGCCGCTGGTGCAGCCCGTCTTGGTCGAGATCGGCTACATGAATCCCGCCCGCTGGCGCCATATCGCCGACGTGTACGCCAGCCTAGGCATGCTGCCGGCCCAGGTGGATTTCGACGGCTTCCTGTACGACCCCGACCGCCGTTCCACCCGCATCTGGCTGTACCGCGTGCTGGGCGCGGCCACCTTGCTGCTGCTGGGCGCGGGCGCCGTGCACTTCAGTTTGCTGGCGCGCGAGCGGCGCCGCTCGACGGCGGCCATCCGCCAGGGCGAGCGGCGGTTTCGCACCATGTTCGAAGCATCGCCGCTGGGCATGGCGCTGATCGACTCGGTCACCTACGAATACCGCGACATCAACGACCGCTACCTGGAAATCGTGGGCCGCCCGCTGGCCGAATTGCGCGCCCATAAATGGCTCGACATCACCCATCCGGACGACGTGGCGCAGTACCAGGAGCAGATGAGTTTGTTGATGGTGGGGCGCATTGCCGCTTTCAAATGCACCAGCCGCGTGGTCCGCGCCGACGGCGTTCTGGCCTGGATCGACATGTCGATCACCGCCATCGACACGGAAAACGGCCTGTACCCGCACCACCTGTGCATGATCGAGGATGTGACCGCCGCCAAGCAGCGCGAGTCGCTGATCTGGCAGCAGGCCAATTTCGATGCGCTGACCCAGCTGCCCAACCGCCGCATGCTGCTCGACCGCCTGAAGCAGGACCTGATCAAGAGCCGGCGCGAGGACGCGCGGCTGGCCATCCTGTTCATCGACCTCGACCACTTCAAGGAAGTCAACGACACCCTGGGCCACCACCAGGGCGACATCCTGCTGGTGGAGGCGGCGCGCCGCATCGGCGCGTGCGTGCGGGCGTCCGATACGGTAGCGCGCCTGGGCGGCGATGAATTCACGGTGATCCTTTCCGAGCTCGACAAAACGGAGCGGGTGGAGCAGATCGCCCAGCAGATCATCGACGGCCTGCAGGCGCCGTTTACGCTGGGGCAGGAGCAGGCGTTCGTGTCGGCCAGCATCGGCATCACGCTGTACCCGGACGACGGGCTCGACATCGACGACCTGCTCAAGCATGCGGACCAGGCCATGTACGCGGCCAAGGGCGCCGGCCGCAACCGCTTTGCCTACTTCACGCCCACGTTGCAGATTGCCGCCCTGAACCGCATGCGCATGACCAACGACTTGCGCAGCGCCATCAAGGACGACCAGCTGGCGCTGTACTTCCAGCCCATCGTCCACCTGCCCAGCGGACGCATCCATAAGGCCGAGGCCCTGATCCGCTGGCGCCACCCGCAGCGCGGCATGGTCAGCCCTGCCGAATTCATTCCGCTGGCCGAAACGAGCGGGCTGATCCTCGACATCGGCCAGTGGGTGTTCCAGGCCGCGGCCGGCTGGGCCCAGCGCTGGCGGCGCGAGATCGATCCCGCGTTCCAGGTCAGCCTCAACCAGTCGCCGCTGGAATTCCAGCGCGAGGACGGCGGCTATGCAACCTGGCTGCAGCACCTGCGCGCGCTGGGGCTGCCCGGGCAGGCGCTGGTGGTGGAAATCACCGAGGGGCTGCTGCTCGACGTCAACACCACCGTCAGTGACAAGCTGCTGCAGCTGCGCGACGCCGGCATCCAGGTGGCGCTGGACGATTTCGGCACCGGCTATTCGTCGCTGTCGTACCTGAAAAAGTTCGATATCGATTACCTGAAAATCGACCGCTCGTTCACCCGCAACCTGGCGCCGGACTCGAGCGACATGGCCTTGTCGGAAGCGATCATCGTCATGGCCCACAAGCTGGGCCTGAAAGTGATTGCCGAAGGCGTGGAAACCTCGCAGCAGCGCGATTTGCTGACCGACGCCGGCTGCGACTACGGCCAGGGCTATCTGTTTGCGGAACCGATGCCGGCAGCGGATTTCGACACCTTCCTGCGTGCCCGGCTACCGTGAATCCTATCGCGGCATTGTTTCATCATAGTTAAAACAAATCGAAACTATTGGAACAATCAATTTTGCAAATGGGTCAAATGGCGGTACACTGGCGTCTCAATGATTCACAACCCAACGAGGAAACCACATGTCCCTGATCAATACCCAAATCAAGCCATTCAATGCCACCGCTTATGTTGACGGTAAATTCATCGAAGTCAGCGACGAATCCCTGAAAGGCAAGTGGGCCGTCCTGATGTTCTACCCAGCCGACTTCACCTTCGTGTGCCCAACCGAACTGGAAGATCTGGCCGAGCAACAACCTGAATTCGCCAAGCTGGGCGTGGACGTGTACGGCGTATCGACCGACACCCATTTCGCCCACAAGGCATGGCACGACACGTCGGACGCCATCAAGAAAGTGAACTACCCGCTGATCGGCGACCCAACCGGCAAGCTGTCGCGTAACTTCGAAGTGATGATCGAAGAAGAAGGCCTGGCACTGCGCGGCACCTTCGTGATCAATCCGGAAGGCCAGATCAAGGTCATGGAAGTGCACGACAACGGCATCGGCCGCGACGCGTCGGAACTGCTGCGCAAAGTCAAGGCAGCAAAATACGTTGCCGAGCACCCAGGCCAGGTTTGCCCAGCCAAGTGGACCGAAGGCGCAGCAACCCTGACCCCATCGCTGGACCTGGTCGGCAAGATCTAAGTTGTCTTGGATCACACAGCAATAAACAAGTAGTTACCGCGATGCCGGACCGGGCGTCCGGCCCGGCATACGCCTAAATATTTGTAAAGGAAGAAAAAATCATGTTAGACGCAACCCTCAAAACGCAACTGAAATCCTATCTGGAAAAAGTGGTGTATCCGCTTGAGCTGGTCGCTTCTCTTGATGACAGCGCCAAGGCCCGCGAGATGAAGGAACTGCTCCAGGAAATCGTCCTGTTGAGCGACAAGATCACGCTGGTCGAGCGCCTGGAAGCTGGCGTACGCGCTCCGTCGTTCAGCATCAACCGTGCAGGCTCCGACATCGGCGTGCGTTTTGCCGGTGTGCCGATGGGCCACGAATTCACTTCGCTGGTGCTGGCCCTGCTGCAAGTAGGCGGCCACACCATCAAGTTCGACGACGCTGTCGTCGAGCAAATCCGCAATCTCGACGGCGACTTCGAGTTCGAAACCTTTATTTCGCTGTCGTGCCATAACTGCCCGGAAGTCGTGCAGGCACTGAACGCCATGTCGGTGATCAACCCGCGCATCAAGGTCACCACCATCGACGGCGGCGTGTTCCCGAAAGAAGTGGAAGAGCGCCAGATCATGGCCGTGCCGATGATGTTCCTGAACGGCCAGCACTTCGGCCAGGGCCGCACCAATGTCGAGGAAATCCTCGCCAAGCTCGACACCAATGCCGGCGTCCGCCAGGCAGCCGCGCTGAGCAAGAAAGACGTGTTTGACGTGCTGATCGTCGGCGGCGGTCCTGCCGGTGCGGCAGCGGCCATCTACGCCGCCCGCAAGGGCATCAAGACCGGCGTGCTGGCCGAGCGTTTCGGCGGCCAGGTGCTCGACACCATGGCGATTGAAAACTTCATTTCGATCAAGGAAACCGACGGTCCGAAGTTTGCCGTGGCGCTGGAACAGCACGTCAAGTCGTACGAAGTGGACATCATGAACACCCAGCGCGCTGCCAAGCTGGTACCGGGCGCCAAGCTGGTGGAAGTGCAGACGGCCAGCGGCGCAGTGCTGAAAGCCAAAACCGTGATCCTGGCCACCGGCGCCCGCTGGCGCGAAATCAACGTGCCCGGCGAGAAGGAATACCGCAACAAGGGCGTGGCGTACTGCCCGCACTGCGACGGTCCTTTGTTCAAGGGCAAGCGCGTGGCCGTGATCGGCGGCGGCAACTCGGGCGTGGAAGCGGCCATCGATCTGGCGGGCCTGGTCAAGCACGTGACCTTGATCGAATACGGCGCAGAACTGCGCGCCGACGCGGTGCTGCAACGCAAGCTGCGCAGCCTGGCCAACGTGACGGTGATCGTCTCGGCGCAAACGACCGAAGTGCATGGCGACGGCAAGATCGTCAACGGCCTGTCGTACAACGACCGCGTGTCGGGTGACGCGAAGAAGATCGACCTGGAAGGCGTGTTCGTGCAGATCGGCCTGGTGCCCAACACCGAGTGGCTCAAGGGCACGGTGGCCCTGTCGCGTCACGGCGAGATCGAAGTCGATGCCCGCGGCCAGACGTCGATCCCCGGCGTGTTTGCTGCCGGCGATGTCACCACCGTGCCGTACAAGCAGATCATCATCGCCACCGGCGAAGGCGCGAAAGCGGCGCTGTCCGCGTTCGATCACCTGATCCGCTCGGATATCGAAGTGGTGGAAGAGTCTGCTGAAAAACATGCGATGACCGCGTAAGCTGTCGGCGCAAGTTACAAGCCCGGTTCAGTTTCTGAGCCGGGCTTTTTTTTTGCAAACCCCGTCATGCCGGGGTCCGCCCCCATGGTGCGGGCGGTGTATCGCAAGCGGCAGCAGGGGTTAGCGATGGAGAACCTTCAATGGCTGCAAACGAAGCCGCAGCGGCTGCCTTGGCCTGAGCGTGATATGCAGCCTGGGCTCGGGCGCCGCCATGCCGTCCGGGACGGTCAGCGCGAAGCGCTGCAGCAGCAGCGCTGCAATCACCGTCATCTCGGTCAGCGCCAGGTGCTGGCCCAGGCACACGCGCGGGCCGGCGCCCAGCGGCATGTACGCGCCGCGCGGCGCGTTGCCGGACGCCTGCGCAAACCGTTCGGGATGGAAGGCCAGCGGGTCGGCAAACCAGGCGGGATCGTGCTGCATCAGCTGCACCGGTACCATGAACATGGTGCCGGCCGGCAGTTGCCAGCCGCCCAGCGTGATGGGGGCGGTCGCGCGCCGGCTCAGCAGCACCGGCGCGGCAGGATACAGGCGCATGGTTTCCTGCAGCGTGCGGGTCACGGCCTGCAGTGCGGGCAGGTCAGCGGCGGTGGGCGCGCGGCCTTGCAGCACCGTTGCCACCTCGGCGCGTGCTGCCGTCTGCGCTGCAGGATTGCTGGCCATGCACCAGGCCCACCACGTCAGTGTCGCGGCCGTGGTTTCGTGGCCGGCCAGGAACGCCGTCATGCATTCGTCGTGCACGGCCTGGCGCGGCCACGCAGCGGGATCGTCCGCGTGCAAGATCAGCAGCCGGCCCAGGACATCGTCGGGCCAGACCGCACGGTCCATGGCCAGCCGGGAGTCGATCTGGCGGCCGATCAACCGGTCCAGCACCTGCCTGGCTTCGCGCTTGGCGCGCTGCCACGGCGCCCAGTCGGGCCAGCTTGCGGGCCAGTAAAATTCGGCGTTGCCGGCCACGTTCATGCGGTGTACGGCCTGTTCCACCCGCACGGTGTCGACCTCGACCGGGCTGGAAAACAGAAAACCCAGGATGACGTCCATCGCCAGCGACGTGATAGCCGTCTCGAACGGCCAGTCACCGGCGGCAGTCGGCCATTGCGCCAGTGCCGCGCGGGTGGCGTCGGCCATCAGCGGCACGTAGGCTTGCACGCCCTTGGGCGAAAAAGCCGGATTCAGGGCGCGGCGTTTGGTCTGCCACGCGGCGCCTTCCGCCGTCAGTACGCTGTTGCCGTGCAGTTCAGACATGACCGCGATGCCGCGCTCCCAGCGCACCAGGGCGTCATGGTGGGTCACCAGCAACTCGCGCACCAGTTGCGGGTCGGTCACGACGACCTGGTGCTCGGGCCAGATGCGCAGGTGGACCAGGTTGCCGTACATGCCGCGCCACTGGGCCAGCGTGCCCAGCAGGTCGTTTGCCATGCGCCGCAGCAGGCCCCAGCCGGTGATGCCGGACGGCGGTCCCGGCGGCCAGGCGCCTGGCGGCTGCAGCACGGGGCCGGGTACTTGCGGCGCCGGCGGCTGCGTGGCTGCGAGCGGCGCGTCATGGCTGCCATGGAACGGGCAGGCAGTGGCGGTGGGAGCGATGGGGGCTGGGGCGGTTGGCGTTTTCATGTGAGCCATTTTCTGCCCCAGGCAACGCGCCGTCTTGAACCGAAACGACATGCGGTTGCCGCCGCGCGATGGCACTACTGCAGGCTTGTTATACTTGCAAGCCATGAATATTCACCATATGCTTGCCTGCCCCGATCCGCTGGCGCGCGCGCCACGCGCGGACAGTGCCGCGCTGGCGCCGTGGCTGCGGCTGGCGCCGCCGTCGCTGCAGGGCGCGCTGGTGGCCGTGATCGGCCGCGACATGGGGCACCTGCATGGTCACGGTCATGGCGACCTGCCTGGCGACCTGTCTTTGGCCAGCGCCCGGCGCCTCACGCATTTTCCGGCGTCGGCGATGGTGACCCTCTCCTGGTTTCCCGACATTGAGGCGGGACTGGTCACGCCGCAAGGCTGGCAGCCGTTCGGCGCGCAGGTGGTCATTTCAGGGACGCAGTCCGCACCCGTGACGAGCTGGGCGCCCACTGCGGGACGCGGCTGTCTGGCGTGTTTTACGGCCGATGCCGCGCGGGCATTGTTCGACGTCGACCTGGCGGCAATCCAGAACCGGTTCGTGCCGGCTGCGACCGTACTGGGGCCGCAGTTTGCGCCGCTATGGGCCGCCTTGCTGGCCAGCCGCGACCAGGATGTGCTGGCAGTGCTGGAGCGTCACCTGGCGCCGCGCTGGCAGGCGCTGCAGGGTCGGCCAGCGGGTACGCCATCGCTGCAGCAGGTGGGGCGGCACTGGGTCGAGCGCCTGGCGTGGCAGGCGTATGGCTGGCGCAACCAGCACAGCCCGCGCCACGTGGAGCGCCGTATCAAATCGTTCAGTGGCCGGTCGCTGCGCGCGTGGCAGGCACTCACCCGCACCGAAGGCCTGTTCTTTGCCGCGCGCGACCGCCACGCAGCGGGGCAGCCGCTCGACTGGGCCACGCTGGCACTCGATGAAGGTTTTGCCGACCAGGCCCACATGAGCCGGACGGTCAAGCGCATCACCGGCTTTACGCCCACCGAATTCACCGAGCGGTTCATCGAAGACGAATCGTTCTGGCTGTACCGGCTGTGGATCTGACCAGCTTGTTTGAGCAGCTTATTTAACCAAATCCACGCTGGCCTGGCGCGTGCGCAGGTGGATGGCGTTGCTGTGGCGCGCGCGCAGGCGCGGGTCGGTGATCAGGCGGCCCAGGGTTTCGCCGATCACCATCACCACGCCCAAGAGCGGCAATACCAGCATCAGGCCCGCAATGCCCGCCACCGAGCCGCCAATAAAAATCATCAGCACCGTGATCAAGGGGTGGATGTGCAGGCTGCGGCCCAGCGTGAGCGGCATGAACACGAAGTCGTCCAGCAGGCGCACGAAGATGAACACGCCGATGGCCAGATACGCCACCATCGGATTATTGGGTGCATCGGTGGACGCCACCATCACCACCAGCATGCAGCCGACGATGGAGCCCACGTACGGCACCCACGCCAGCACCGCCGCTATAAAGCCCAGCAGCAGCGGCGACGACACGCCGATCGCCCACAGGCCCAGGCCCAGCACGGCCGTATCGAGGATGGTGAGCTTGAGCAGGCCCTGGAAGTAGCGGTACGCGGTCTGGTGCACTTCGTGCAGCAGGAACAGGGTGCGCTCGAAAAACGCGTTGGGGACGGCGCGCGCCAGGAATTTTTTGAAACGGGGGCCGTCGCGCAGGAAGAAAAAAGTCAAAAACGGCGCCAGCAGCAGCGACGGCAGCCACGCCGCCACCGACACCAGGATGTCCGTCAGATGTTTTTGTACGAAGCTGCCCGTAAACGACGTCAGGCGGTTGTTGATGTTGCGCGCGAACTTGACCTGTTTTAAAAAGGGGAATTGCTGCTCCAGTGCCTGCGTGGTATGGCGCACGAAATCGATGCCGCCGGCCAGGTACACGCTCAGCGTGTGCTGCCACGATTCCGACGGCGCCGAGCGCCACAGCACGATCAGCAGCACCGCCAGGCCCGCCACCAGCGCGAACAGCGCACCGACCAGCAGCGCGGCCGCGCCGTGGCTGAATCCCGCGCGCAGCAGCTTGCGCATCGGCGGCAGCAGAATGTAGTACAGCACGATTCCCAGCAAAAACGGAATCGCCAGGAACAGCATCTGCTGCAGCAGGAACAGCAGCACGCACGTGGCGATCACGATCCCGCTCCACACCACGGGACCGGCGCGCTGGTGGCTCGACAGCACGCTCATAGCACTTCCGTGCGCGAAGCGCCGACCATCCATTCGCGCAATCGTCCGCCCAGGTGGCGCGCCAGGGCCAGCGCGATCTTGTAGCCGATCACGGCGTCGGTTTCCATCAGCCCGAGAAAGTCGCCGCGGAAGAACACGGCCAGTTCGCAGTTGTCGATGGCGCGCGTCTGGGCGTTGCGCGGGGCGTTGTCGAGCAGGGCCAGGTCGCCGAAAAAGTCGCCCGGTTCCAGTTCCGCCACCAGCTCGCGGCCGCCATGGTGCAGGCGGCTGATCAGCACGCGGCCGGAAATGACCAGGTACAACGCCTGGCCTTCCTCGCCCTCGTCGAAAATGATTTCGTCGGCCAGGTAGCGGCGTTCGTGGATCAGACCATCGATCGATTGCAGTTCGAGCGGGGTGAGCGTGTCGAACAGCGGCGAGGTTTTTAATTGCAGCAGGCGCGGCGACAGGGTGGGAGACTTGAGGAAACCGAACATCGGCAAAAACTCCGGTGGCAATGGATGGCAAGCCGCTATTGTCGCCGCTTTATACCGGCGTTGGTCGGCTTGTCAGGTTCCCAGCCGAAATATTTTTACAGGATGACCGTTCGCGCCACAGGCAGCGCCGGCTCCAGGTGGCTGGTGAGCACGATGCACTGGCGCGCCAGCCGTTCACGCGTGGACAATTGCTGGCGCAGGTAGGCCATCGCGTCCGCATCGAGTCCGTTGAACGGCTCGTCGATCAGCAGCAGGCGCACCGGCAGCGCCAGCATCAGCGCCAGTTGCACTTTCTTGTGCTGGCCCAGCGACAGCGTGGTGACCGGCTGGTCCAGCGTGGCGGTCAGATGCAGCGCCTGCAGTTCGCGGTTGAGCAGTGCCGGGTCGGTGGCAGCATACAGCGCCAGGTGCAGGTCGAGCAGTTCGCGCACGGTCAGCCATGGCAGTTGCGGCAGGTCGCCGCCGCAATAAAAGCATTGCAGGCGGTAGGCCAGCGGCTGCGCGCCGATGTCGATGCCATCGAGCGCGATGCTGCCGCCGTGGGCGCGCAAGGCGCCGCCGGCCAGTTTTAACAGCGTGGTCTTGCCCGCGCCGTTGTCGCCGCGCAGCCAGGTCAGGCCCGTGCCCAGTTGCAGGTCGAAGCCGTGAAACAGCGCATGGCCGGCATAGCCGAAGTTGAGCTGCGAGATCTGCAGCACGGGTGTCAATTCCATAGTTCGCTTCCAATCGCGGTCAGTATCAGGATGGCGCCCAGCACCAGGCCCACGCGTCCGCGCACGGTCAGCTGGCGCAGCGCGACGATGGCGACCTGCGCCAGCACGGCAACGCCTAACCAGACGCCGGCCACGGTGTGACTGGGACCGGTGCGACCGGCCACCAGCGCGGCAAAGCAGGCGACCACCAGCAAGCCCGGCGCCAGCGCCAGCACGATGGCGCTGCGAAACAGTGTATCCATCGACAGCGGCCAGCCGGCCACCGCCGGACGCAGGCGCGCGATCTGTTCGGCCACGGCCTTGTCGCCGCGGTCGGTGAGCAGCACCAGCATCAGCGCCGTGCTCATGCCCCATACGGCCGGCGGCGCCACCGCCAGCAACGGCGGCTGTAACAGCCACGCGGCAACGCCCAGCAGGGCGCCGACCAATAAGCAGGTTTGCTGGAGGCCGACCATGCTGTCGCCGCGCCAGCATGGCAGCCAGAACAGCTGGCGCCAGAAATAAAGCCAGGCAAGCGGATTGGCGCCGCGCGCACGCGGCAGATAATCGGACGGCGCCGGCGCTGCACGGTGCACAGCGCGCACCCGACGCGGCGCGGCCGGCTGCGCGCGCCGCATCAGCGCCACCGTCGCCAGCAGCCATCCCAGCAGCAGCGACAGCACGGTGCAGGCCAGCGCCAGCGGCGCCACGGGCCGCAGCCAGTCCGGCCACTGGTACAACCACACTGCGCACGACACCGCGTACGCCAGCGCCATCGGTCCGACGATCATGGCCGCGACAGTCGCTTCGGCACGCCAGCGCTGGCGGGGGCAAATCGGCAGCGCATGCGTCCAGCGCACCACGTCCGCCGGATGGAGCCGCTTGCGCAGCAGCCACACGGGCGCGGCCACCAGCAGCGTTTGCGCAATCAGCAGGCCGAGCGCTTCGCACCACGGCAGCGTGGGCGCCAGCAGGCTGGGCAGGGCGATGCACGCCAGCAGTCCCAGTAGTACCGGGGCGCACGCCAGCAGCACCAGTTCCAGCGAGCTGGCAACGCTGGCGATGAAGCGCACCAGCGCCGCGCGCGCCATGCGGCGGCGGAAGTCGAGATAGGAAGAGGAAGGATTTTTCATCGGTCCCCGGCATACTGCCTGAAACCGGAGCGGAAATGAATAGGGG
>JBEVMD010000422.1:0-3681 GCA_040508835.1 Duganella sp.
GTCCGCGACGTGCCGGCCGCCAAACCGGTATGGACCTTGCCGCCGCTGCCGGCCGCCGCCGACGAGACGACTTGCGAGATCGGCGTGACCGACCATGGCGACGGTGTGTATGCGCTCGATATGCTCGGTGTGCCCGCGCGGTGGAGCGAAGCGCTGGTGCAGGCGCTGGCCCAGGCGTTTCATGCGGTATCCGAACGCGTCGACGCCAGCGCGCTGATCGTGCGTGGCGGTGCGCGGTTCCTGCCCGTGGACGGGGCGCAGGCATTTTTCAGCCATGGCGCGGCGCTGCTGCCGCTCGACTGCCCGATACCGGTCGTCGCCGCCGTGGAAGGCGATGCACAGGGGCCCGCGTGGCTGTTTGCCGCGCTGTGCGACTTCATGCTGTGCGCGGAGGAGGGCCATTACGGCCACGGCGCGCCGGTAACCGGCGCCGAGGCAGCGCTGTACCAGGAGCGTTTCCGTCTCGGCGACCCTCCGGCCAGCTTGACAACGGATGCGGCGCGGTCCGGCCTTGAGCTGCGTGCAGCAGGCCTGGGGCCGGCCGTGCTGCCGCGCGACCAGGTGGGCGACGCCGCGCTGGCGCTGGCGCGGCAACTGGCGGCTGCGCCACGCATCTCGCTGTCGCTGCTCAAGCACCATCTGGCGCAGGACCTGAAGGCGCTGGCGGGCGCTCTGCCGGACCATATCCCGGCGACGGACGTGCGCGTGCCGGAAACGCCTGCCGGCACGGCGCAGGCGTGGGATGGTCTGCTGGCGTGCGCGGCGCCGCCGGCGGCGGAGCGCAGCGGATGTCGCATGCTGGACACGGGTTCTCAGGTCGTCTCGCTGGACATCGACGACGACGGCGTCGCCGTCATCGCGCTGCGCGACCCGGGCCACCGCAACGCCTTTACCGATGCGCTGGTGGACGGCGTGTCGAAGGCCTTTGCGGCAGTGGCCGCGCTGCCGCAGGCGAAAGTGCTGGTGCTGACCGGCGACGCCGGCTACTTCTCCACCGGCGGCACGCGCGCCAGCCTGCTGGCCATCCAGTCGGGCCAGGCCAGGTTCACCGACATCGACATCTACGGCATGCCTGCCACGCTGGCGATACCCGTGATTGCGGCGATGCAGGGCCACGCCGTGGGCGCCGGCTGGGCGCTGGGCATGTTCTGCGACATCGTGGTCTGCAGCGCGCAGCACACGTATTCCAGCCCCTACATGCAGTACGGGTTCACGCCCGGCGCCGGCGCCACGCTGGTGTTCCCGGCAAGGCTTGGCCGCGATCTCGGTCACGAGATCCTGTACTGCGCGCGTCAGTACAGCGGCGAGGAACTGCGCGCCCGTGGCGCACCGTGCCAGGTCGTCGCCGCTGCCGAGGTACTGCCGCGCGCACTGTCGCTGGCGGCGCAACTGGCCCGCCATGAGCGCAGCGCGCTGGCAGCGGTCAAGCGCGACGTCAATGCCGGCATCAACCGCCGCCGCGACGCCATCTTCGCGCAGGAGCAGGCCATGCACCAGCAGTCGTTCGTCGGCAGCGCCGAGGTGCTGGCGCGCATCGGCCGGCACTTCGGCGACATGGCGCCGGATGACGCCATTCCCCATGCATCCGTGCCTGCGCACGACACCGAAGGCGGCGCGCACGACCTGCTGCCGGCACTGCGCACGACGCTGGCGGCCGAATTGTTGATGCAGGCGGACGAGATCGACCAGGACCAGAAATTCATCGACATCGGCCTCGATTCGATCACCGGCGTCAACTGGGTGCGCAAGATCAACCAGCAGTACGCGCTCGCGGTCAACGCCACGGCCATCTACCGCCATCCGACCCTGCGCGAATTCGCCCGGTACCTGCGCGAGCTGTGCGCCGGCGCCGCGTTGCCGTCGCTGCCGGCATTATCTGCAGCGCCTGTCATGCCAGCGGCACCGGTGGCGCGGCCCGCCCCCGTAAAACTATGCACGATACGCCCGGCCCGCGCGTCGGTGGCCGTAACGTCCGCACCTTCGATGCCGCAGGCGGTGGAACCGGCCGCCGTGCAGCCCGCAGCCGTCTTTGCCCCGGCATCGGCATCCGCATCGGCGCCGGCGCCCGCAACCGCATTGCCGGCCATGCCCAAGATCGCCGTGATCGGCATGGCCGGCCGGTTTCCCAAGGCCCGCGACCTCGATCAGTTCTGGCGCAACCTCGCCGCAGGGCGCGACTGCATCGACGAAGTGCCTGCCGACCGGTGGCGCGCCGACCTGTATTTCGATGCGGACCGCGAGCAGCCGGGCAAGACCTATTCCAGGTGGATGGGTTGCCTCGACGACGTGGCCATGTTCGACCCGCTGTTCTTCGGCATTTCGCCGCGCGAGGCCGAGTGGATGGACCCGCAGCAGCGGGTGTTCCTGCAAAGCGCATGGCATTGCGTGGAGGATGCCGGTTACGGCCCCGAGCTGCTGGCCGGCAGCCGCTGCGGCGTGTTCGTGGGGTGCACGGCCGGCGACTACAGCCAGGAGATTGCCCGCACGGATCTGAATGCGCAGAATTTCATGGGCCGGGCCAGCGCGATACTGGCCTCCCGCATCGCTTACCTGCTCGACCTGCAAGGTCCGTGCATGGCGATCGATACTGCGTGTTCGTCGTCGCTGGTGGCCATGGCGTCGGCCTGCGACAGCCTGGCGTCCGGCGCCTGCGACATGGCGCTGGCCGGGGGAGTGTGCGTGCTGGCGGGGCCGGACATGCACATCATGACCAGCAAGGCCGGCATGCTGTCGCCCGACGGCCGCTGTCATACGTTCGACCAGCGCGCCAACGGATTCGTGCCGGGTGAGGGCGTGGCGGCCGTCATGCTCAAGCGCCTCGACGACGCGATCCGCGATGGGGACCGGATCGACGGCGTGATCGGCGGCTGGGGTGTCAACCAGGACGGCAAGACCAACGGCATGACGGCGCCCAATCCGCAATCGCAGGCGCGCCTGCAGCAGGACATTTATCGCAAGTTCGGCATCGATCCCGGCACCATCGTCCTCGTGGAAACCCACGGCACGGGCACCCGGCTTGGCGATCCGATCGAAGTGGAGGGATTGAAGGAAGCATTCGGCGCCTTTACCGAACGCGCGGGTTACTGCGCGCTTGGCTCGGTCAAGAGCAATATTGGCCACACGCTGGCGGCGGCCGGCATCGCCGGCGCCGTCAAGCTGCTGCTCGCGCTGAAGCACCAGGCGATGCCGCCCACGCTGCACGTGGAGCAGGTCAACCCGCACATCGAGCTGGAAGGCTCGCCCTTCTTCATCAACCGCACCGTGCGGCCATGGCTGCCGGAGCAGGGCAAGACGCGCCGCGCCGCTGTCAGCTCGTTCGGCTTCAGCGGCACCAATGCGCACCTGGTCATCGAAGAATTCCAGCTTGCCGAGCCCGCATCCGCATCCGCATCTGCACCGACGGCGCCGGCGGCAGGGCCGCATGCCGTCGTGCTGTCCGCGCGCAGCACCGAGCGCCTTGCCGTCGTCGCGCGGCGCCTGCTCGACTTTATCGACCTTCCCGGCCATGACACCATCGAGCTGGCCGACCTGGCCTATACGCTGCAGGTAGGGCGCGAAGCGATGGCCGCGCGCCTGGCGCTGGAAGCGCACACCTTGCCGGAGCTGCGCTCCGCCCTCATGGCGGCCATCGGGGCCCTGGACCGGGGCGAGGCAGCGGCGAAGCCGTCAATGGAGCACCTG
>JBEVMD010000465.1:0-4531 GCA_040508835.1 Duganella sp.
GCCGATCGACTGGTGGCTGGGTTGGCGGTCGATATCGTTGACGCATTGGTCGCGGGTATGGTGGCCTTGCACGACCAGGCGCGGGGCGTCGTGGATCTGTAAGCGCCACGGCTGGGTGTTGTCGCCGCTGGGCGCCCAGCGGGCCAGCTCGAGGATCTGCTCGAGCTGGGGGTCGAGAGGGCGATCGGGCCTGCCGCCAGACCGGCCGCCGACCGGCGGCGCCACGCGGCTCATGCAGCGTCCCCGGCCATGCGCCGGCGCGCCAGCAGCATGGCGATGCGTTGCAGCGGATGGCGGTTGCCGCCGGGACGGTACGTGCGCGTGAGCTTGTTGCGGTAGGCGTCGAACTGGTAGCCGTACGGCGCGGCCAGGATTTCGCCGCGGTTCAGCAAGATCTTGAGCGCCTCGGTGGCGGCCGCGCCCGCGCACAGCTCGCAGCCCATGATGGTGGACGGCCCGCGCCGCTCCTGCAGGTTGATGCTCGACGGATCGACCAGGTAATCGCCGTGCAAGCCGGCCGGCGCCAGCCCGACCAGGAAGCGCAGCGCTTTTTCGCGTTCGGACAGCGTGCCCCAGCAAAAGTATTCCTCGAACGTCATCTGTCCAGGCAGGAAGTTGAGCACGGCCGTGCCCATGCCCAGCGGCGCGGCGGTGATGGCGGGAATGTGGCGCGCCGCGCAGGCGGCAAACGTGGCCTGGCGCGCATCGAAGGCAAAGAAATCGAGGCCGTCCACGTACAGATCCACGCCGAGCAGGAAGTCCAGCAGATTGTCGTCGTTGACGCCGTTGGGGAAACTGACGATGTTGATTTCGGGATTGATATCGCGCGCCATGCGCACCAGGACCTCGGCCTTGGGCTGGCCCAGCGTGGACACGGTGGCGCCCACCTGGCGGTTGAAATTGGCCACGTCGAAGGTATCGAAATCGGCCACGTGAAAATGGCCGATGCCCAGGCGCGCCAGCGTGAGCAGGTGCACGCCGCCCACACCGCCGAGCCCGGCAATGGCAACGCGCTTGCCGCGCAGGACCGATTGCTCGGCATGGGTCACCCAGCCGATGTTGCGGGCAAAGGCATGTTGGTAGGTAAATGAAGAGGTCATGGGTCTCCCGGGAAGGGCCATCTATGTGGCTGAGCTAATTGGACAGGGCAACCGCCAAATAGTTCCCGAGGAAATAAAAAAAACGGCATGGTAGCCATGCCGTTTCGCGTGCATCGCAATGGCGTGCTCAGCAACAGCCGCCGCGCTTGCCGGCGCCGCCGTAGCGCGCTTCCTGGCGCTCCTTGAAAAACTCTTCGTACGTCATCACCGGCTCGCCCGGATGCGTGACTTCGCGGTGGCTGACGTACGTGTCGTAATCGGGCAGGCCCATCATCAGGCGCATGCTTTGCCCGAGATAACGGCCTGCCTTGGCGATCTCGCCCAGCATCACGGCACCTTGGCCATGGCCGGCGCCAGCACCAGCGGCCCTTCGTTGACCGTGGGCGTGCTGCTGGCGCGCGCCTGCAGCACGGTGCGGATGCCGAACACCAGCACGCTGAGCACCACGATCACGAAGAAGCCGGCCAGGCCCGCATCGAGGTAATCGTTGAAGACCACCTGCTGCATCTGCGCCACCGACTTGGCCGGCGCCAGGATCTTGCCTTCGTCCAGCGCGCCCTGGTACTTGGCCGCGTGCGCCAGGAAACCGATTTTCGGATCGGCATGGAACATCTTCTGCCAGCCAGCCGTCAGCGTGCACAGCAGCAGCCAGATCGTGGGCACGATGGTCACCCATGCATATTTGCCGCGCTTCATCTTGAACAGCACGCAGGTGCCCAGCATCAGTGCAATCGCGGCCAGCATCTGGTTGGCGATGCCGAACAGCGGCCACAAGGTGTTGATGCCGCCCAGCGGATCGACCACGCCCTGGTACAGGAAGTAGCCCCACGCCGCCACGCACAGGCCGGTCGCGACCAGGTTGGCAAACGTGTTTTCGGTCTGCTTCATCGATGGCACGAACGCGCCCAGCAAGTCCTGCAGCATGAAGCGGCCGGCGCGGGTGCCGGCGTCCACGGCCGTGAGGATGAACAGCGCCTCGAACAGGATCGCAAAGTGGTACCAGAACGCCATCATGCCCTGGCCGCCGATCACGTTGGACAGGATGTGGGCCATGCCGACGGCCAGCGTGGGCGCGCCGCCGGCGCGCGAGATGATGCTGTGTTCGCCCACGTCCTTGGCGGTCTGCACCAGCATCTCGGGCGTCACATAAAAGCCCCACTGCGAGATTGCCGCTGCGGCGGACTCGGGCGTGGTGCCGATCAGTGCAGCCGGGCTGTTCATGGCAAAGTAAATGCCGGGCTCGATGGTGGACGCGGCCACCAGCGCCATCACGGCCACGAACGATTCCATCAGCATGGCGCCGTAACCGATGTAGCGCGCGTGCACTTCGTTTTCGATCATCTTGGGCGTGGTGCCCGAAGCGATCAGCGCATGGAAGCCGGACACGGCGCCGCAAGCGATGGTGATGAACAGGAACGGGAACAAGGTGCCCGACCACACCGGGCCGGTGCCGTCGATGAACTTGGTCATGGCCGGCATTTTCAGGTACGGCGCGACGACAATGATGCCCACCGCCAGGCCGACGATGGTGCCGATCTTGAGGAAGGTGGACAGGTAATCGCGCGGCGCCAGCAGCAGCCACACGGGCAGCACCGAGGCGACAAAACCGTAGCCGATCAGCATCCAGGTCAGCTCGGTGCCGGTGAAGTCGAACAGGGGCGCGAGCGCCGCATGTTCCTGCACGTACTGGCCGCCCAGGATGGCGCCCATCAGCAGCACGAAGCCGATGATCGACACTTCGCCGATGCGGCCCACGCGGATGAAGCGCGAGTACACGCCCATGAACAGCGCGATCGGGATGGTGGCAATCACGGTAAAGCTGCCCCACGGCGAGTGGGTCAGCGCTTTGACCACGATCAGCGCCAGCACGGCCAGGATGATCACCATGATCATGAAGGTGCCGAGCAGAGCGATCATGCCGGGAATCTGGCCCAGTTCGGATTTGATCAGGTCGCCCAGCGAGCGGCCGTCGCGCCGCATCGAAATGAACAGCACGATGAAGTCCTGCACGGCGCCGGCAAACACCACGCCGGCCAGGATCCACAGCATGCCGGGCAGGTAGCCCATCTGCGCGGCCAGCACGGGGCCGACCAGGGGACCGGCGCCGGCAATGGCGGCAAAGTGGTGGCCGAACAGCACGTTCTTGTTGGTGGGGACGTAGTCGAGGCCGTCATTGAGGCGCTGCGCCGGCGTCAGGCGCCGGGCGTCGAGACCCAGCACGTTCCTGGCGATGTACAGGCTGTAATAGCGGTAGGCGATCAGGTACACGCAGATCGCGGCAATCACGATCCAGATGGCGCTGATCGATTCGCCGCGCTTCAGGGCGATAAAGCCGAGCGCGCCAGCGCCCAGCAGTGCGACGACGGCCCAGCCCAGCTTGGCGCCGAGGGTCTGGGGTGCGTTTGGTACAGTGGTCATGCTTCCTCCAAGGATGGGTGCTACTCTTGACTATTCGGCATCGTGGCAGCTTATGGGGAGTATTCATGAATTAGATAATAGTAGCAAGCGCAGCATTACGCAGCTGTGTTGCGTAGTACTACGTACGGTAGCGGGGCGGCAGGCGCGTAAAATCGCGTCTACAGAAAAACCGGTGGGCAAATCGTCATGAAGTTGCGGCAAAAAGTCATATTCCTGGCCATCACGCCGCTGATCCTGGCCCTGTGTGCGATCGCACTGGCGGTCCAGCACCAGTCCGCCCTGCTGGCCCAGCAACAGCGCGACACCATCCAGCAAGCTTACCTGAGCAGCAAGGAAGCTGAGCTCAAGCACTACGTGGCGCTGGCCGCCCATTCCATTTCGCACCTGACCAACTCGGGCCGCAACGACGCGGCCACCCGCAACGAAGCCAAGCGCATCCTCGAATCGCTGAGCTATGGCGACGACGGCTATTTCTTCCTGTACGACATGCAGGGCAACGCCCTGATGCATCCGCGCCAGCCCGAATTGGTAGGGCAAAACCTGTTCCAGATGCGGGATGCGCTGGGCCGGCCCACGATCCAGAACCTGCTCGAACGCGCCCGCAGCGGCGGCGGACTGGAGCGCTACATGTGGGTCAAGCCGTCCACCCGCAAACCCGTCGCCAAGCTCGGTTACGTGATCGCCTTGCCGCAATGGGGCTGGATGATGGGCACCGGCATTTATCTCGACGACGTCGACCGGGCGCTGGCGCGCATCGACACCCAGCAGTCGGGCAATATCCACAACACCATGCTGTGGATTGCGCTGATCGCGATTGCCGCTGCCTTCGTGGTGGCCGGCGCCGGCCTGGCGCTGAACGTGAGCGAGCACCGGGTGGCGGACGCCAAGCTCAAAGCGCTGGCGCAGCGCGTGGTGGAGTCGCAGGAAGAGGAGCGCGCGCGGCTGTCGCGCGATCTCCATGACGGCATCAGCCAGTGGCTGGTGTCGATCAAGCTGCAGATCGAAGCGGGCAT
>JBEVMD010000502.1:0-4470 GCA_040508835.1 Duganella sp.
GCGCCCGGCCGCCGCCGATACGGGCATCGTGTTCCGCCGCGTGGACTTGACCCCGGTGGTCGAGTTTCCGTCCAGCGCCATGGCCGTGGGCGATACGCGCATGGCGTCGGTGCTGGTCAAGGACGGCGCGCGCGTCTCCACGGTCGAGCACCTGATGTCCGCCTGCGCGGGCCTGGGCATCGACAACCTGTACATCGAAGTGAGCGCCGAAGAAATCCCGATCATGGACGGTTCGGCGTCGTCGTTCGTGTTCCTGCTGCAGCAGGCAGGCGTGCAGGAGCAGCCGGCCGCCAAGAAATTCATCCGCGTGTTGAAACCGGTGGAAATCCGCGAAGGCACGGGCGAGCGCGAAAAATGGGCGCGCCTGGTGCCGCACGACGGTTTCAAGCTCGACTTCTTCATCGAATTCAACCATCCGGCCGTCGACGGTACCCAGCAGCGCGCCGTGGTCGACTTCGGCGACGTGTCGTACGTGCACGACGTGGCGCGCGCGCGCACGTTCGGCTTCATGCAGGACGTGGAAATGTTGCGCGGCATCGGCCTGGCCCGTGGCGGTTCGCTGGAAAACGCCATCGTGATGGACGAGTACCGCATCCTCAACTCGGACGGCCTGCGCTACGACGACGAATTCGTGCGCCACAAGATCCTGGACGCCATCGGCGACCTGTACCTGGTGGGCCATCCGCTGATCGCCAGCTACGAGGCGCACAAGTCCGGCCACGCGCTCAACAACCAGCTGCTGCTGGAACTGCTCAAGCATCCGGACGCGTACGAGATCGTTACCTTCGACAAGGTCGAGCAGGCGCCGCAATCCTACAGCCGGCAAATGGCCAGCGAGTGGGCGCTTACCTGAGACCCGCACGGCCAGGGACGGGGGCCGACCCAGACCGTCGGGCTGGCGTTTTACAGAACGTGGTTTTAAGGGGTACGCCGCCGCGCCACCATTGCTTTTAAAGCGGCAATCAAAGTGGCGTTCTGCGGCGACTGCTCGAGCGTATTGCCCAGGTCGTCGAACGCAGCGACCGCCGCCTCGGACAGCGACAGCGCGCGCATCTGTTCCTTGATTTCGGCCGCCTTGGTCATCTGCACCTTCAGCCGCGTGGCGCCTACCTGCCAGCCGCGCTTGGACAGGGTTTCCTGCAGCTTCGGTATTTGCTGCTTGAGTTTGGCTGCCAGCGCCGCGTTCGGCACCGACAAGGTCAGCTGGCCATCCTCGAACGCCACAATGTCGCAGTAGCGGAACATGGCCGGCAGCGCCGCCGCGCAGTCTTTTTGCAGCGCGGCCATGCGCTCGATGGCGGGCAGCAGGGCAGCCATCTTGTCGTCGCGGCGCAGGAAGTCGGTGGCTTCCACGGCCGTGCGGCGTTTGATCGACAGGTTGGAGGAATTGAATCGCATGCGGCGAAACATACCACAAGCGGCTGCCGCATGCCGAAGTCCGATTCTGTCACCTGCGGGTAAAATAGATTGATTTAGTGACATTGTTCACACCCGGACTATTGTTATCCAGACCATTGGCCCTATGTATCCCCGGACGCGTGATAAAATCATCGTCTTTTGCCATAGTCGAACTCCGTGCGGTCTAGCGTTTCCCACCTACAGAGCTTTTTTAACGGCGTTTTTTCAAGAATTCAAGCATGTCATTACTGACCAAGATTTTTGGCAGCCGCAACCAGCGGCTGCTCAAGCAATACCAAAAAACGGTACGCGAGATCAATGCCCTCGAGCCGGCGATGGAAAAACTGTCGGATGCCGAGCTGCAAGCCAAGACGCCCGCCTTCAAGCAACGGATCGCCAATGGCGAAACGCTGGACGCCATCCTGCCCGAAGCCTTTGCCGTCTGCCGCGAGGCCAGCAAGCGCGTGTTCAAGATGCGCCACTTCGACGTGCAGATGCTGGGCGGCATGGTGCTGCACTATGGCAAAATCGCGGAAATGGGCACGGGCGAGGGCAAGACCCTGACCGGCACCCTGCCGGCGTACCTGAATGCGCTGTCGGGCAAGGGCGTGCACATCGTCACCGTCAATGATTACCTGGCGCAGCGCGATGCGGAAACCATGGCCAAGCTGTACAGCTGGCTGGGTCTCACCACCGGCATCAACCTGTCGCAGATGGACCACGGCACCAAGCAGCTGGCGTACCGTTCGGACATCACGTACGGCACCAACAACGAGTTCGGCTTCGACTACCTGCGCGACAACATGGTGTTCGACGCCAAGGACCGGGTCCAGCGCGAACTCAATTTCGGCATCGTCGACGAAGTCGACTCGATCCTGATCGATGAAGCGCGCACCCCGCTGATCATCTCGGGCCAGGCTGAAAACCATACCGACCTGTACTACAAGATCAACGAAGTGCCGCAGCACCTGACCCTGCAAGTGGGCGAGGAAACCTCGGACGGCAAGGGCAAGATCGAAGTGCCGGGCGACTACACCAAGGACGAGAAATCGCACCAGGTGCTGCTGACCGAAGCGGGCCACGAAAAAGCCGAAGCCATCCTTACGCAGATGGGCCTGCTGGCCGAAGGCGCGTCGCTGTACGACTCCGCCAACATTACGCTGGTGCACCACCTGTACGCCGCGCTGCGCGCGCACGCGCTGTACCACAAGGACCAGCAGTACGTGGTGCAGAACGATGAAGTGGTGATTGTCGACGAATTCACGGGCCGCCTGATGACGGGCCGCCGCTGGTCCGACGGCCTGCACCAGGCAGTCGAAGCGAAAGAGGGCGTCAAGATCCAGAACGAGAACCAGACCCTGGCCTCGATCACGTTCCAGAACTACTTCCGCATGTACGGCAAGCTGTCCGGCATGACCGGCACGGCCGACACCGAAGCGTACGAATTCCAGGAAATCTATGGCCTGGAAACCGTGGTCGTGCCACCGAACCGGCCGTCGGCCCGCAAGGACCGCCAGGACCAGGTGTACAAGTCGGCGCAGGAAAAGTACAACGCCATGATGCTGGAAATCCGCGAGTGCTACGACCGCAGCCAGCCGGTGCTGGTCGGTACCACCTCGATCGAGAACTCGGAACTGCTCTCGGGTATCCTGACCAAGGCTGGCCTGCCGCACAACGTGCTGAACGCCAAGCAGCACGCCCGCGAAGCGGAAATCATTGCCCAGGCCGGTAGTCCGAAAGCGATTACCATCGCCACCAACATGGCCGGTCGCGGTACCGACATCGTGTTGGGCGGTAACGTCGAAAAGCAGATCCAGTTCGTCGAAGCCAACCCGGACCTGTCCGACGCCGACAAGGCGGCGCAAGCGAAAGCCCTGCGCGACGGCTGGCAGGCGCTGCACGAAGAAGTGGTGGCCCCCGGCGGCCTGCACATCATCGGCACCGAGCGTCACGAATCGCGCCGCGTGGACAATCAGTTGCGCGGCCGTGCAGCACGCCAGGGCGATCCCGGCATGTCGCGCTTCTTCCTGTCGCTCGACGATCCTCTGCTGCGCATCTTCGCCGGCGACCGCATGCGCGCCGTGATGGACCGCCTGAAAATGCCCGAAGGCGAACCGATCGAAGCGGGCATCGTCTCGCGCTCGATCGAATCGGCCCAGCGCAAGGTGGAAGCGCGCAACTTCGACATCCGCAAGCAACTGCTGGAATACGATGACGTTGCCAACGACCAGCGCAAGGTGATCTACCAGCAGCGTAACGAGCTGCTGGAAACCACCGACATCGCCGAACTGATCGACTCGCTGCGCCATGGCGCCTTCACCGACCTGGTGCGTGAATACGTGCCGGCCGAATCGGTGGAAGAGCAGTGGAACGTCAAGGGCCTGGAAGCGGCGCTGTCGTCGGAATGGCAGATCGACGTGCCATTGACGCAGATGCTCGAGTCCGAGAAAAACATCAACGATGACGACGTGCTCGAACGCGTGCTGGCGGCGGCCGATGCGCAATACCAGGCCAAGATCGACATCGTCGGCCGCGAATCGTTTGCCGGCTTCGAGCGCAATGTCATGCTGCAAAGCGTCGACAGCCACTGGCGCGAGCACCTGGCCGCACTCGACCACCTGCGCCAGGGTATCCACCTGCGCGGCTACGCGCAAAAAAATCCGAAACAGGAATACAAGCGCGAAGCGTTCGAACTGTTCGGCCAGATGCTGGACATGATCAAGAACGAAGTCGTCAAGCTGATCATGACCGTGCGCATCCAGTCGCGCGAAGAAATCGACCTGGCCGAAGCGGAGATGCAGAAGTCGCACGTGGAAAACATCAGCTTCCAGCACGCCGATTTCGATCCGAACGCGGCGCCGGAAGAACTGCTGGCCCCTGCGCCGGCAGCCAACAACTACGCTGGCCTGCCGCCGGAACTGCAGAACCTGACCGGCGAGCAGCTGATGGAAATGGGCCTCAAGGTCGGCCGCAACGACCCATGCCCTTGCGGCAGCGGCAAGAAGTACAAGGCTTGCCACGGCAAGCTGGCGTAAGCCGGCAGACAGCAAGCAGCAGTGTGCCGGTGATACA
>JBEVMD010000518.1:0-8634 GCA_040508835.1 Duganella sp.
GGCGCCGCCGGTGGCGATGGCGGCCAGCAGGACTGACCTCATCACCGGTTTGACAGCATGAGCATCACCAGCCCACGCGACGAAGGCGGCTTCGCCTTCACCATCGCCTACATCGGCATCGGCGCCAACCTGGGCGACGCCCGCGCCAACGTGGCCGACGCCTTTGCGCGCCTGCAGCGGCTGCCCGGCTGCACGCTGATGGCGACCTCGCACCTGTATCGCACGGCGCCCGTCGATGCCAGCGGCGACGACTACATCAACGCCGTGGCGCGCATCGCCACCACGATGGAGGCGCACGCGCTGCTTGCCGCGCTGCACGACATCGAGCAGGCGCACGGGCGCGAACGCCCCTACCGCAACGCCCCGCGCACGCTGGACCTCGACCTGCTGCTGTACGGCGACGCCACCATCGACAGCGCCGCCCTCACGGTGCCGCATCCGCGCATGACGGAGCGCGCCTTCGTGCTGGTGCCGCTGCTGGAGCTGGCGCCCGCCATCCATATTCCGGGACGCGGTCCGGCGCAGGACTACCTGCCCGCCGTGGCCGACCAGGGCATCGCCCCCGTCCTCTGATTTCTGCCCCAATTTGTAAAGGATTCACCATGTCTGGTTATTTGCAAGGTAACGAACTGGCCGCGAGCCAACAGCCCGCCGCCAACGTCCCCGCCCCTGCCGCCGCCAAATCGGCCGCCACCAAGGCCGTTACCATCCATACGCTGACCGAACTGCGCGCGCGCGGCGAAAAAATCGCCATGCTCACCTGCTACGACGCCAGCTTCGCTTCGCTGATGGACCGCTGCGGCGTGGAGATGCTGCTGATCGGCGATTCGCTGGGCATGGTCTGCAACGGCCATCCGTCCACGCTGCCCGTCACCGTGGCCGAACTGGCCTACCACACGGCCGCCGTGGCGCGCGGCAGCAAGTCCGCCATGATCGTGGCCGACCTGTCGTTCGGCTCCTACGGCACGCCGGAAACGGCGTACCACAATGCCGTGCAGCTGATGCAGGCCGGCGCCCACATGATCAAGATCGAAGGCGGCGCCTGGCTGGCCGACACCGTGCGCTTCCTGACCGAACGCGGCGTGCCGATCTGCGCGCACTTGGGCCTGACGCCGCAGTCGGTGCACCAGCTGGGCGGCTACAAGGTGCAGGGCAAAACCGTGGAAAGCGCGGACCGCCTGAAAGCCGATGCGCTGGCGCTGCAGGCGGCCGGCGCCGCCGTGGTGCTGCTGGAAGCGGTGCCGGCGTCGCTGGGCAAGGAAGTGACGCAGCTGCTGACCGTGCCGACCATTGGCATCGGCGCCGGCCCCGATTGCACGGGCCAGGTGCTGGTGATGCACGATTTGCTGGGCGTTTTCCCGGGCCGCAAGGCGCGCTTCGTGAAGAACTTCATGGACGGCCAGACCAGCATCGACGCGGCCATCAGCGCGTACGTAAAGGCAGTCAAGGACGGCAGCTTCCCGGCGCTGGAGCACTGCTTCTAAAAGCACGGATTTTCAGGCGCCTTCGGTAAAGCCACCGGCGGCAAGCAAGCTGCGGTTGCAAGAGGTTTTGTTACACCAGCGCCGCCAGGCAATCGTCGAAGGCTTGCAGCAGTCGCTGCACATCCTCGTCGCTGGTGGCCGGACACACCAGCAGCATATTGTGAAACGGCGTGATCGACACGCCGCGATTGAGCAGATACAGGTGCACCACCTGCTCCAGCTCCGCATCCATCAGCGCATATGCTGCGCTGCCGTCGCGCGGCGCCACGGGACCGAACTGGAACTCCGTGCGCGCCCCCACCTGCGTCACGCACCACGGCAGGCGATAGCGCGCAATGCTGGCCCGCAGGCCATCGGCCAGCCGCGCCGCCAGCGCGAACATGGCGTCGTACGCTGCCACCGTCATCACCTGTTCCAGGTTGGCCCGCATGGCCGCCATGGCAAACATATTGGCCGCCAGCGTGGTGCCGATGCCCGAGTGGCCGGGCGGCGCGCTGCGCTTGGCGTGTTCCACGCGGCGCGCCAGCTCCTGGGTAAAACCGTAGGCGGCGCACGGCATCCCGCCGCCGATCGGTTTGCCGACCACCAGCGCATCGGGCCGCATGCCGTGCGCCTGCGCGTAGCCTCCGGGACCGCTGCTGATGGTGTGGGTTTCGTCGATCACCAGCAGCGTGCCATGGCGCGCGATGATGTCCTGCGCAGCGGTCCAGTAGCCCGGCTGCGGCAGCACCATGCCGACGTTGGTCATGACCGGTTCGGCCAGCACGCAAGCCACGTCGCCGGGCGCCAGCGCCGCATCCAGCGCGGCCAGGTCGTTGAACTCCACCACCACCGTGTGGGCCCGCAGGTCGTGCACCTGGCCCAGCAGGCTGTCGCGCTGCGTGGGAACGCCCGCGACCAGGTCCACGAAGACGTCGTCCACCGTGCCGTGGTAGCAGCCGTTGAACACCAGGATCTTGCTGCGCCCCGTGGCTGCGCGCAGCCAGCGCAGCACGAAGCGGTTGGCGTCCGATGCCGACAGGGCGAACTGCCAGTACGGCAGCCCGAAGCGGCGCGCCAGCGCCTGCGCCACCGGCGCCGCATCCTCGGAGGGCAGCATGGCCGTGTAACCGCGCCGGGCCTGGCGGGCGATGGCGGCAGCCACCGGCGCGGGCGCATGACCGAACATGGCCCCCGTGTCGCCGAAGCAGAAGTCGGCGTAGTCGATGCCGTCGGCGTCGACAAAATGCGCGCCCGACGCCGTGCTCACCGTGAGCGGGAACGGCGTGGACCAGTCGTTCATCCAGTGCATCGGCACGCCGAACAGCAGGTGCCGGTGCGCCTGCGCCGCCAGCGCGGCCGAGGCGGGACGGCGCGCGATGTAGTCGGCGCGCTCGCTGGCGGCCAGCGCCTGCACGCGCGGCCAGTTCACTCCATCGCGGGTGCCGGTCATGCCGCCTCCTACACCAGCAGCATCAGGTGCTCGCGCTCCCAGGAGCTGATCACCCGGCTGTACGTGGAAAACTCCAGTTCCTTCACTTCGCAAAACGCTTCCACGAACAGGTCGCCGAGGATGTCGCGCAGCGGCGTGCAGTCGCGCAGACGGTTGATGGCGTCTTCCAGGTTGCGCGGCAGGTGATCGTGCACGTGTTCCGCGCTGCCGGCCATCGGTGCGGATGCGGTGAGCGTTTGCGTCATGCCCAGGTAGCCGCAGGCCAGCGTGGCTGCCATGGCGAGGTAAGGGTTGACGTCCACGCCCGGCACGCGGTTTTCCACGCGGCGGTTGACGGGCGTGGAATTGGGGATGCGGAAGCCGCACGTGCGGTTGTCGTACCCCCAGTGCACATTGGTGGGGGCGGACATGAAGCGCGACAGGCGCCGGTACGAATTGACGTGCGGCGCAAACAGCAGCGTGGCGGCCGGCGCGTACTGCTCCAGCCCCGCGATATAGCTGAAGAAAAGGTCGCTGGCCGCGCCATCCCGGTTGCTGAAGATGTTGGCGCCGGTGGCCGCATCGAGCACGCTCTGGTGAATGTGCATCGCGCTGCCCGGTTCCGTCTCCATGGGCTTGGCCATGAAGGTGGCAAAGATCCCGTGCCGCAGCGCCGTCTCGCGCACGGCGCGCTTGAACAGGAACACGCGGTCGGCCAGCTCCAGCGCTTCGCCATGGGTAAAGTTGATTTCCATCTGGCCGGCGCCCGCCTCGTGGATCAGCGTTTCCACGCCCAGCTGGTGCTGCTTGCAAAAGGTGGACAGTTCCAGGAAAAACGGATCGAAGTCGTTGACGGCGTCGATCGAATACGACTGCCGGCCCGACTCCACCTTGCCGCTGCGGCCCAGCGGCGGCGCCAGCGGCTCGTGCGGATTGCTGCTGCGCGCCACCAGGTAGAATTCCATTTCGGGCGCCACCACCGGCTGCCAGCCTCGCCCCGCATACAGCGCCAGCACCTGGCGCAGCACGGCGCGCGGCGACAGGCCCACGGGCGTGCCGTCGAAGTTCTGGCAGTCGTGGATGACCAGCGCCACGTTCTCCGCCGCCCACGGTACCTGGCGCAGCGTGGCGTGATCGGGCACGCAGATCATGTCCGGATCGGTCACGCCCACGTACGGGCGATTGTTGGGCTGCTCGCCGTTGACGGTGTTGAGCAGCACGCTCTTGGGCAGCCGCATTTCGCCCTCGCCCAGGAACAGGTCCTTGGGCAGGATCTTGCCGCGTGCGATGCCGGTCATGTCGGCGATCACGCATTCCACTTCGTGGATGTTACGCTCGCGCAGAAAATCCCTGGTCGCCTGGGTGGTCGACTCGATCATCGCAGCTCTCCTGAGTAATTAGCCGATCTGGATCCAGGTGGTTTTCAGCTCGGTGTACTTGTCGAAGGCGTGCAGCGACTTGTCGCGGCCATTGCCGGACTGCTTGTAGCCGCCGAACGGCACGGTGATATCGTCGCCGTCGTACTGGTTCACGTGCACCGTGCCCGCCCGCAGCGCGCGCGACGTCTGCACCGCTTTCGTCAAGTCCGACGTCCATACCGCCGCGTGCAGGCCGTACACGGTGCCGTTGGCCTGCCGGATCGCCTCGTTCAAATCCGTAAAGCCCAGCACCGCCAGCACGGGGCCGAAGATCTCTTCGCGCGCGATGGTCATGCCGCTGTCCACCTGGTCGAACAGCGTGGGTTCGACGAAATGGCCGCCCGTGTCCAGCCGCACCTGGCTGCCGCCGGACAGCAGCCGCGCGCCGCCCGCCTTGCCGGCCTCGATGTAACCCATCACGGTGTTGAGCTGCGTGGCGTCCACGATGGCGCCCATCACGGTGGCCTCGTCCAGTGGATCGCCCGGTGCGAACGACGGCATCATGGCCAGCGCTTTCTCGAGGAAGCGCTCGCGGATCGCTTCTTCCACGAACAGGCGCGACGGCGCGTTGCAGCTCTGGCCCTGGTTGAAATAGATGGAACCGATGGCCGCCGCCACGGCGGCGTCGAGATCGGGACAATCGGCGCACACGATGTTGGCCGACTTGCCGCCCAGTTCAGTCCAGGCGCGCTTGAGGTTCGATTGCGCCGCCATCTGCATGATCTGCTTGCCCACGCGGGTGGAACCGGTGAACGCGATGCAGTCGACATCCATGTGCAGCGCCAGCGCGGCGCCGGCTTCGTGACCGTAACCCGGCACCACGTTGAACACGCCGGGCGGCAGGCCCGCTTCCACCGCGATCTCGCCCAGGCGCAGAGCCGTCAACGGCGACTTTTCGGACGGTTTCAGTACCACGCTGTTGCCGGCGGCGAGCGCCGGCGCGATCTTCCACGCGGCCATCAGCATCGGGTAATTCCACGGCACGATGGCGCCCACCACGCCCACCGGCTCGCGCGTGATCAGCGCCAGGCTGCTGTCGGCAGTGGGCGCGATCTCGTCGTAGATCTTGTCGATCGCCTCGCCGTACCAGCGGATGCAGTTGGCGGCGCCGCCCACATCCACGCTCTGGCTGTATTTAATGGGCTTGCCCATGTCCAGCGTCTCGAGCAGCGCCAGCTCGGGACCGTGCTGCTGCAGCAGGTCGGCAAACCCGATCAAGACGCGCTTGCGCTGCGCGGGCGATTTGCCGGCCCATATCCGCGCCTCGAACGCGGCACGTCCGCTCGCCACCGCCGCATCGATGTCCGATGCATCGCAGCGCGCGACCATGCCCAGCGCGCGGCCGTCGACGGGCGAAAAATTCTCGAACTGCCCGCCGCCCTGCGCCCACACGCGCTGGCCGCCTATCCATGCGCGGCCATCGGGTTGGACGGCGGCCGCGCGGTCATGCCAGGAAGTGGTCATTGCAGTCTCCTTAAATCCAGCCGCGCTGCTTGATGTCGGCGTAGGTGAGATCGAGGCACTTGCGGATCAGCGCCACCATGTCGTCGATCTGGTCGCGCGTCATCACCAGCGGCGGCGCGATGATCATGCGGTCGCCCACGGCGCGCATGATCATGCCATTGCCGAACATGTGGCCGCGGCACACCATGCCCGCGCCCAGCGATGGGTCGAACGGCACGCAGTCGTGCGGGTTATCGGCCTTGGTGCGCACCAGGTTGAGGCCCGCGACAAAACCGCAGCTATTGGTAAAGCCCACCAGCGGATGGTCGCCCAGTTCCGCAAAGCGCTGTTTCAGGTATGGGCCGGTGTCGCTGGCGATGCGTTCGACCAGTTTTTCATCCTCGATGATGCGGATGTTTTCCAGCGCCGCCGCGCACGCCACCGGGTGGCCCGAATACGTGAAGCCGTGATTGAATTCGCCGCCCCTGGCGATCAGTACCTCGGCCACGCGGTTGCCCACCAGGACGCCGCCCAGCGGCACGTAGCCGGACGTGACGCCCTTGGCAAACGTGATCAGGTCGGGACGGATGCCGAACAGTTCGGACGCGAACCAGCGCCCCAGCCGCCCGAAGCCGCAAATGACTTCGTCGGCGATCAGCAGGATGCCGTACTTGTCGCAGATGCGCTGGATCTCGGGCCAGTAGGTGGCGGGCGGGATGATCACGCCGCCGGCGCCCTGTATCGGCTCGCCGATGAACGCCGCCACCTTGTCCGCGCCCACTTCCAGGATTTTTTGTTCCAGCCACGATGCCGCTTCGATGCCGAATTCGTCCTCCGTCATGCCCCGTCCCGCCTCGAGATAATTGGGCTGGCCGATATGGACGATGCCGGGAATCGGCAGGCCGCCCTGGTCGTGCATGTCGGTCATGCCGCCCAGCGAGGCGCCGGCCATGGTGCTGCCGTGGTACGAATTATGGCGGCTGATGATGGTGTGGCGTTCTTTATGTCCCAGCACGTCCCAGTAGCGGCGCACCATGCGCACATTGGTGTCGTTGGCTTCCGAACCGGAGCCGGTGAAGTACACGTGGTTGAACTGCGGCGGCGAAATGGCCGACAATTTGGTTGCCAGCAGCACGGCCGGCACGTTGGTGGTGTTGAAGAAGCTGTTATAGAAAGGCAGGGTTTCCATCTGCCGGTACACGGCGTCCGAAATGCTCTTGCGGCCATAGCCCACGTTCATGCACCACAGGCCCGACATGCCGTCGAGGATCTTGTTCCCTTCCGAGTCCCACAGATAAATGCCTTCGCCGCGCACCATCACGCGCGCGCCCTTCTCGCCCAGCGCCTTGTGGTCGGTGAACGGATGCATGAAGTGCGCCGTATCGAGCTTCTGGATGGCGGCGGTGTCGTACAGTTCTTTCAGCTGGATGGTCATGAACTAGTCTCCATATCGATTGGTCAGACGTGCAGCAGCAGGTGCTCGCGCTCCCACGGGCTGATGACGGTCATGAATTCCTGGTGTTCGAGATCCTTGATGGCGGCGTAGACGTCGATGAAGCGGTCGCCCAGCACGGAGCGCAGCTTGTCTTCGCGGCGCAGCAGCTGCAGCGCTTCGGGCAGTCCCTGCGGCAGTTCCACTTCCAGGTCGTACGCGCTGTCGGTGGTCATGGGCGTGGGTTCGAGCTGCTCGGTCATGCCCAGGTAGCCGCAGGCCAGCGTGACGGCCAGCGCCAGGTACGGATTGGCGTCCGCGCCGATGATGCGGTTTTCCACGCGGCGGTCGTTGACGCCCGACTCGGGAATGCGGAAGCCCACGGTGCGGTTGTCCATGCCCCACTGGATGTTGATCGGCGCGGCCGTATGGCGCACGATGCGGCGGTACGAATTGACGTACGGCGCCACGATCGCCATCGCCGACGGCATGTAGCGCTGCAGGCCGCCGATGTAGTGCTTGAAGATGGGCGCAGCCGAACCGTCTTCCGCGCTGAAGATGTTTTTACCGGTCTTGATATCGACCACGCTCTGGTGCACGTGCATCGCCGATCCCGGTTCGCCGGCCATGGGCTTGGCCATGAAGGTGGCGTACATATCGTGCTTGAGCGCCGCCTCGCGCAAGGTGCGCTTGAAGAAGAACACCTTGTCGGCCAGCCCGAGCGGATCGCCATGCAGGAAGTTGATCTCCATCTGGCCGGCGCCGATTTCGTGAATCAGCGTGTCCACGTCGAGATTCATCGTTTCGCAGTAATCGTAGATGTCTTCGAACAGCGGATCGAATTCGTTGACGGCGTCGATGCTGTACACCTGGCGGCTGGTCTCGGCGCGGCCGCTGCGGCCGATCGGCGCCGCCAGCGGCAGGTCGGGGTCGATGTTCTTGGCCGTCAGGTAGAACTCGAGCTCAGGGGCCACCACCGGCTTCCAGCCGCGCTGTTCATACAGCTTGAGCACGCGGCGCAGCACGCTGCGCGGGGCGAAGTCGACCAGCTTGCCGTCGGCGTAGTAGCAGTCGTGGATCACTTGCGCGGTGGGGTCTGCCGCCCACGGCACCATGGTAATGGTGCTCGGGTCGGCGCGCAGGATCATGTCGCGGTCGATGCTCGAGATGGCGCGCTCGTAGGCGTCGTCGCGTTCCGGCGTGTTGCCGGTCACGGTCATGCCCAGCACGACTTCAGGCAGGCGCATGCCACGGTCGTCGGTGAACTTCACGCGCGGCAGGATCTTGCCACGCGCAACACCGGTCAGATCGGGCACCAGACATTCGATTTCGGTGACCCGCTTTGCATCGAGCCACTCGTCCATATCGGTGTAACTGAAATTTTCGCGTATTGCCATTATTGCCTCATGTCGGTAATCGATTGCGCGCCCGCTTCATGCCGGGCGC
>JBEVMD010000543.1:0-7779 GCA_040508835.1 Duganella sp.
GGCGCCGCGTCCGCGCCGCAGCAGCCGCAGCTGGCCAGCGCGTAGTCATCGGATCCCGGCCTGCGCCGGGATCACGGCTCGGCGGGCAGCGGCCACCGGCGCGCGGTCCTCACCGCCGACCTTGCCGCTCTCATTACCGTCGCCCTCACCGCGGCGCTCGCTTTTATCCGCGCACTGTCGCATCCCCGCCTCGATTCGTGCATCAACGCGCGCGCAGCCCAACATGGCGTTGAGCTTGTGCGTCCGCGTGCGTATAATTTTGATCATGAATAAATTAGAAGCATTTGGCCATATTGCGGCCCTGGCCATCCGTGGCGAATTGGTGTTCCCCACCAGCGTCAACGCCGCACTGCGCGTTCAACTCGCGCTCGACGATCCAGATTGTCCGATCGATACCGCCATCAACCTGGTGCTGGCGGAACCCACGCTGGCGGCGCGCACCGTCGCCATTTCCAACTCCGCCATGTTCGCGCGCGCCGGCGCGCCGGTGATCACCAACGTCCGCGGCGCCATCATGCGCATCGGTTATCAGAACCTGTTCGCGCTGGCGGCGGCCATGGTCGTGCGCCAGTTCGGCAGCAAGCTGCTCGATCCCGCGCTGCGCGTAAAGGCGGAAAAGCTGTGGGACCACACCATCGCCGTGGCCGCGCTGGCGCGCCTGATCGCGCGCGAAGTCACGGGCGTCAACGAGGACACCGCGCTGTTTGCCGGCATCGTGCACGAAGTGGGCGGCTTTTACGTGCTCTCGCGCGCCGACGAATATCCGGGCCTGCTCGAGGAAGACCCCGAGAACTGGCACTCGGCCAGCGAGGAGATCATCACGCGCGAGGTGCTGCGCAAGCTGTGCATCCCGGAGCCCGTGTCCGAAGCCATCGAAGGCCTGCGCGACGCCTTCATGTCGATCCCGCCCGACACGCTGCAGGACACGCTGCTGCTGGCCAACCACCTGACGCCCGTGCGCTCGCCGCTGCAGGAAGCGCAGCGCGACCTGCCTCCCCATTCCGATTCCGCCATCGACCTGTTCATCGACCAGGACCGCATGCAGCGCATCCTGCGCCAGGCCCGCGACGACGCCGCCGAAATGAACGCCGCGCTGCTGGTGTGAGCATGCACGGCGCGCCACTGTCCTACGGCTCGGATCCGTCCGGCCTGGTGTGCGGCTACGTGTTCGGCCGCGACGCCGGCGGCCAGGGCGTGCCGCTCGATGCCGACCAGGCGCGCGCGTGGCTGGCCGGACGCACCCGGCATCCGGGCGAATTCATCTGGCTGCACTACAACCTGGCCAACACGGCCAGCGAGAAGTGGCTGCACGAGCACCTGGCCCTGCCCGAGGAGTTTTACGAAAGCCTGCACGAGGGGCCGCGCTCCACCCGCATCGAGATGGCCGACAACACGCTGATCGCCGTGGTCAACGACGTGCTGCACGATTTTTCGTTCGACCCGTCCGACATCTCCACGCTGTGGCTCAGCGTGGACCAGCAGGTGGTGATCAGCGCGCGCCGCAAGCCGCTGCGCGCGGTGGACAGCCTGCGCAACGCGGTGCGCAGCGGCGAGCCGATACGCTCGTCGGTGGAGCTGCTGATCCACCTGCTGCGCGACCAGGCCGACGCCCTGATCAAGATCGTGCGCCACGCGATTGCCACGGTCGACGGCATCGAGGACAACCTGCTGGCCGGCAAGCTCAATACCAAGCGCGCCAGCCTGGGCGAGCTGCGGCGCGTGCTGGTGCGGCTGCGCCGCCTGCTGGCGCCCGAACCGGCCGCGCTGTTCCGGCTGCTGCAGCGGCCGCCGTCGTGGGTGGCCGAGATCGACGCCCAGGAGCTGCGCCAGTCCACCGAGGAATTCTCGCTGGTGCTGGCCGACATGGCGTCGCTGCAGGAACGGATCAAGCTGATCCAGGAAGAGATCGCCGCGCTGGTCAACGAGGGCAACAACCACAGCCTGTTCGTGCTGACCATTGTCACCGTGCTGGCGCTGCCGATCAACATCATTGCCGGCCTGCTGGGGATGAACGTGGGCGGCATTCCGCTGGCGGACGCGCCGCACGGCTTCTGGGTGGTGGTGGCGATCGTGGCCAGTTTTACCGTGATCGCCGGCTGGCTCGCTTTCCGCCGTCAGCGGGAGCTGAGCTGACCACAGGCGCCTCGTTGCGGTAGATGTACAGCCGCTGCACGCCGAACAGGATGAAGATCACGCCCAACGCCAGCGCCACCAGGTCGTCGCGCCGGTAGCTGGCGCGCACGTCGGCCAGGCCCGTGACGTCCTTGCCGCCCACCGACACGCCGTACGCCACGTAATAATCGCCAGGCAGGAAGCCGGGGTGGTTGACCTGGCCGCGGTCGAAGCGCACGGTGACCGGGTACAGCCGGGTGCTCGCGCGCAGCGCTTCGCGCAGGCGGCCGTCGGCATCGCCCTTGACGTGGATGACGAACTGCTGCGGATCGGTGCGGGCGGCAAAGTACATGGCGCCGCGGCTGTCGTAGGTCCAGTCCACGCGGCCCGTGACCGTCTCGAGCTGCGCGGCGGACGGAAAGCGCCATTCCAGCGCGATGAAGACGGCAATCATGCCGATGCCCAGCAACAGGAAAAACACCCCGCCGCGCCGGCCTTTAAACCACTTGCCCATGTTGCTCCGGTTTGTTGAATAAGACTGCCGCCGTTACCCACAGCCGCCAACGGCGACGTCATTTGGCTGAAGCGCCATCATACCTCCTGCGCTGCCGCTACAATTAATAAACATTTTTGTTTACATATAAAACCGTTACCTTTACAGTAACGCCTATGAAAAATCCCCTGCTCATCAGTTCCGCCTGCCTGCTGGCGCTGCTCTCCACGGTCGGCGCCTCGCTGCCCTACCCGATCCTGGCGCCCCTGTTTGCGGACGGCACCGCCAACGGCCTCAACACCTTCCTCGGCCTGCCGGCCAAGCTGCTGTTCGGGCTGGCGCTGACCATCAACCCGCTGGGCCTGCTGATCGGCTCCGCGCTGCTGGGCCCCATGTCGGACCGGTACGGCCGGCGCCCGGTGCTGCTGGTCACGGCCGTGGGCGCGGCCATCGGCCATGCCGTCACGGCCGCAGCGCTGCTGTGCGAATCGTACCCGCTGTTCATCGTGGCGCGGTTCGCGACCGGCCTGCTGGAAGGGAACGGTTCGGTGGCGCGCGCCATGCTGGCCGACCGCCTGGACGGCCAGCTGCGCAGCAATGCGCTGTCGTGGTTGAACGGCGCCTTCTACATGGGCTGGCTGGTGGGGCCGCTGATGGCCGGCTTCACGCTGGCGTGGGGCATCACCACGCCGTTCTGGATCGCGGTGGCCCTGCTGCTGTTCACCGCCGCCCTGGTGGCCGTGGCGTTGCCGCGCGAGGCGCCGTCGGCCGCCACCACGTCGTGGTGGCACGTGGCGCGCGACCGCCATGCATTGAACCTGCTGCGCGAGCCGGAACTGCGCCAGCTGTTCATCGTCACGCTGGCCTATACCTGCGGCGTCACCGCGTTCTACGAGTTCTATCCGTTGTGGCTGGTGGAGGTGCCCGGCTACGGACCGCGCGGCATTGCCTGGGCCACGGCCGCGCTGTGCGCGGTGATGACGGCCACCACGCTGTTTGCCGGTCGCCGGTTCGCGGGCGAACCGCTGCTGCGCGCGCGCCGCTTTGCGTACATCACGGCAGGCCTGATCGCGCTGCTGGCGGCCAGCAACGCCCAGGTGGGGCTGATTGCCATCGTGCTGTTCGGGATACCGCACGCGTTCTATAACGGCATCGTGCCCAACTGGTGCGCCGAGCGTTTCGGCGCCCATGGCCAGGGCGCGGTGATGGGCCTGATCTCCACCACCTTCTGCCTGGCCAACATCCTGATGGCGCTGGCCGGCGCGGTGCTGACGCTGGTCGATACGCGCCTGATCCTGCTGCTGGGCGCCGCGCTGTCCGCGTGGTCGGCGTGGCGCATGCAGGGCTGGCACGCCAGCATGCAGCGTCGGTCCGCAATCGAGGGCGCGCTGCCATGAATACCGCCGACCACACCCTCTTTCTGATCAAGACGCGCGGCCCGCAAACCGCGCAGCAGCTGGCCCGGTTGCTGGACCTGACATCGATGGGCGCGCGCCGCCAGCTCGAGGCGTGGCAGGAAAAAGGCATGCTGACGTACGAAGACGTGGCCGAGGAGACCGACAGGCCGGGCCGGCCGGCGCGCCGCTGGCTGCTGACGGAAGCGGGCCACGCGCGCTTCCCCGACCGCCACGCCGACCTGACGGTGCAGCTGATCGACCAGGTGCGCACCCTGTTCGGCGACGCGGGCCTGGACCAGCTGATTGCGGCGCGCGAGGCGACCAGCGAACAGCAGTATCGCCAGCACCTGCAAGGCGCGCTGGCCTTGCCGGACCGCGTGGCGGCGCTGGTGCAGGCGCGCACCGTGGAAGGTTATATGGCGGCCGTGGAGACGCGCGCCGACGGCGCGCTGCTGCTGGTGGAGAACCACTGCCCGATCTGCGCGGCCGCGCGCCAGTGCCAGAAATTCTGCCGCTCCGAGCTCGCATTGTTCCAGCGCGTGCTGGGCAGCGGCTGCTCGGTGGGCCGCGTGGAGCACATGCTCGACGGCGCGCGGCGCTGCGTGTACGTGATCAAGCCGATTTGAATTTCGGAAAATAAATAGGAATAGGAAATTAGTTGTCAAGCCCTGCAAATAAGGTCCGCCTGGGCCTTTGAGCGCGGTCAAGCTACAAAGTGCTGGTCAGCCGACAATCAGTGCATCCCGAGCCGCCACCCCTGGTCTCGCATGCTTTCTGAAGGTATCGCGCAATGTCCGCACTCATCCGACACCCCGCTGTTTTATTCCGCCAGCTGTGCGAAAAACTGGTCGCCCTGAACCGTGGCGGCAAGCGCCTGCTGATGCTGGCGGCCGACATCGTGGCGCTGCCCGCGTGCCTGTTGCTGGCCATGATGGTGGGCGCCGGCACGGTCGGCGTGCCGCCGGGCGGCGCCCTGCTGCTCACCGCGCTGAGCGTGTCCGCGCTGTCGATGTCGGCGCTGTACGGCGCCGTCGTGCGCCGGCTCGACCAGCGCGTGCTGGCCGTGTCCGGCCTGGCCCTGGGAGCTGCCGTCGCGGCGCTGTACGCGCTCACCATGGACGGCGCCGTGCGCCGCATTCCCGGCCCCGCGCTGGCCGTGTACTGGCTCATGGCCATGCTGTACCTGATCGCGTCGCGGTCCGCGGTGCGCGCCGTGCTGTTGCACCATACCCATCCGCCGGTGCAGGTGCAGGGGCGCGGCCGCGCGGCGCCCGATTTCCCGATCGAGCAATTGCTGGGGCGTGCGCCCGTGCAGCCCGACAGCGCGCTGTTCAACCGCTGCGTGCGCGGGAAAAGCGTGCTGGTGACCGGAGCGGGCGGCTCCATCGGCAGTGAACTGTGCCGCCAGATCGCCGGCCTGGCGCCGCGCTGCCTGCACCTGATCGACCACAGCGAGTTCGCCCTGTACACCATCCGCCAGGAGCTGCAGGCGCGCTGGCCGCAGCTGGTGCTGCACGCGCACCTCGGCTCGGTGTGCAACGAACGCCTGCTCGAACGCGTGCTGCGCGCGGACCACATCCACACCATCTACCATGCGGCCGCCTACAAGCACGTGTCCATGGTGGAGACCAATGTCGTGGAAGGCTTGCGCAACAACGTGGTGGGCGCGCGCGCCGTGGCCTGCGCGGCGGCCCGCTTCGCGGTGGAGACCTGCGTGCTGGTTTCCAGCGACAAGGCGGTGCGGCCCTCCACCATCATGGGCGCCAGCAAGCGGCTGTCGGAACTGGTGTTCCAGGCGGCGCAGGTGCCCACGCCGCCTGCCGGCGACGTTGCCGCCACGGCCGCTACGTGCACGACGTTCAGCATGGTCCGCTTCGGCAACGTGCTGGGCTCGTCGGGGTCGGTGGTGCCGCTGTTTCGCCAGCAGCTGCAGCAGGGCGGTCCCATCACCATCACCGATGCGGCCATGGAGCGCTATTTCATGCTGATCCCCGAAGCGGCGCAGCTGGTGATCCAGGCCGGCGCCATGGCCGAAGGCGGCGACGTGTTCGTGCTCGACATGGGCCAGCCGCTGCGCATCGTCGACCTGGCCCGGCGCATGATCGCCCAGGCCGGCCTGACCGAGCGCACGGCCCGCCACCCCGACGGCGACATCGCCATCGAGTACGTGGGCCTGTACCCGGGCGAGAAGCTGCAGGAAGAACTGCTCACCACGGACGGCGCCGCGCCCAGCCGCCATCCGCGCATCCTGCGCATGAAGGAGCAGGCGCTGCCGGCCGAGCTGCTCGACCAGTACCTGGAGTTGCTGCTGCTGGCCTGCGACACCAACGACCGCTGGCTGATCGAAGCCATGCTCAAGACCATCATGCAGGAATTCACGCCGCAAACGGGCGCGCGCGCCACCGATGGCGAAGCGGTCCTGCGCCGGCTGGGCAAGACGGGGCCCGCGTTCGCGCCGGCGCCGCCCGGCCCCGTGGCGCCCGCGCCCCTGCACTCCGCCGCACACGCATCCTGATACCCATATTCCAAGGAGACTCCCATGCGTCAATTCGCCCCTGCCGTCACCGACCGCAAGCTGCGCTTTGCCCTGGTCGGCTGCGGCCGCATCGCCCACAACCATTTCGCCGCGCTGGACCGCCATGCCGACCGCTGCGAGCTGGTGGCCGTGTGCGACGTCGATCCGGTCGCGCTCGACCGCGCCGTCACCCGCACGGGCGCTGCGCCGTTCGACAACCTGGACCGCATGCTGGCGGGCGCCGACGTCGACGCCTGCATCATCACCACGCCATCGGGCCTGCACCCGGAGCAGGCGGTGCAGGTGGCGCGGGCCGGCCGCCACGTGATCACGGAAAAGCCGATGGCCACGCGCTGGGAAGACGCCAAGCGCATGGTGGCCGCGTGCGACGCGGCCGGGGTGCGCATGTTCGTGGTCAAGCAGAACCGCCGCAACGCCACGCTGCAGCTGCTCAAGCGCGCGGTCGACAAAAAGCGCTTCGGGCGCATCTACATGGTCAACCTCAATGTGTTCTGGACCCGGCCGCAGGCGTACTACAACAGCGCGCCGTGGCGCGGCACCTGGGAGTTCGACGGCGGCGCCTTCATGAACCAGGCCAGCCACTACGTGGACCTGATCGACTGGATCATCGGCCCGGTCGAAAGCCTGCAGGCCTACACGGCCACGCTGGCGCGCGACATCGAGGTGGAAGACACGGGCGTGATCAGCCTGCGCTGGCGCAACGGCGCGCTGGGCTCGATGAACGTCACCATGCTGGCCTACCCGCACAACCTGGAAGGCAGCATCACGGTGCTGGGCGAAAAAGGCACGGCGCGCATCGGCGGCGTGGCCGTCAACGAAGTGCAGCAGTGGGAATTTGCCGACGCCGACGCCGACGATGCGCTGGTGGCGCAGGCCAGCTACGCCACCGCTTCCGTGTACGGCTTTGGCCATCCGCTGTACTACGACAACGTGATCGCGGTGCTGCGCGGCGAGGCCGAGGCGGAAACGGACGGGCGCGAAGGCCTCAAGTCGCTCGAGGTGCTGATTGCCGCCTACCGCTCGGCGCGCGACGGCCGCCGCGTGGCGCTGCCGCTCGACTACTAGGAGCGCACATGGACACCCTGATCGATGCCACCGCCATCGTCGACGCGGGCGCCCGCCTCGGCGCCGGCACCCGGGTCTGGCATTTTTCCCACGTGTGCGGCGGTGCGCGCAGCGGCCCGCAGTGCTCGCAGGGCCAGAACGTCAACATGTGCCCCCCTGTCGTCATACGCAACAAA
>JBEVMD010000568.1:0-3129 GCA_040508835.1 Duganella sp.
GGTGTCACCCGGGCGGCTTTTTTTTCATCCGTATTTTGCCGCCGTATTTAACGTCATACGTGACCCGGAAGATGCGCCCGCCAAAGTCGTCGGACACCAGCATCGAGCCATCGGCCAGCGTCACCACATCGACCGGACGGCCCACGACTTGTTCGCCCCGCAAAAAGCCGCTGATGAACGCCGTGTCGCTGACCACCTTGCTGTTGTAGAGCGTAATCAGGCGCACTTCGTAACCGCTCTTGGTCGTGCGGTTCCACGAACCGTGATTGGCCACATACACATTGTTGCGGTACGCCTCGGGGAACTGCGTGCCCGTGTAAAAAGTCAGGCCGAGTGGCGCCACGTGCGGGCCCAGCTTGGCGACCGGTGCCACGAAGTCCTCGCATTGGCGTCCGGCGCCAAATTTCGGGTCGGGCAGCACGCCGCCGTGGCAGTAGGGAAAGCCGAAGTGCAGGCCCGGTTTGGGCGCGATATTGAGTTCGCACGACGGCGTGTTGTCGCCCAGTTCGTCGCGGCCGTTATCGGTGAACCACAGCGCCCCGGTGGACGGATGGAACGCAAAGCCCACCGTGTTGCGCACGCCGCGCGCATATTCTTCCAGGCCGCTGCCGTCGGGATTCATGCGGTAGATCTTGGCGTGTTTGGTGTCCTCGGTGTCGCACACATTGCAGGGCGCGCCGACGGGGATGTACAGCTTGCCGTCCGGTCCCAGCTTGATGATTTTCTCGCCATGCCATTTGTCGTTGGGCAGGCCGACTTGCACCACGTCGTACTTGGGCTGCTGGGCGTAGCGGCGGTCGATATCGTCGAAGCGGATCACGCGGCTGATCTCGCCCACGTACAGGGCGCCGTTGACCAGCGTGACGCCGATCGGGTTTTCCAGGCCGGAGGCAATCGTCACCACGTCGGCGCCTTGGCGGTCGGCGCGCGGCACCAGCGCATACACCTTGCCCACCTTGCGCGAGCCGACATAGACGATGCCGCTGGGCGACACCGCCATGCTGCGCGCGGCATCGACGCCGTCCGCGTACACACTGATGCGAAAGCCCTTGGGCAGCTTGAAGCCGGTGAGGTCGATGCCGGCGGTTGCCGGGCGGGCGGCCTGGTCGGCAATGGGGGCCGCGCTGGCAGCAACGCGCTTGGGCCCGGCCGCGACGTAATCGGCCAACAAGGCGATCTGCGCCTTGGTCAGCGCTGGCGACCACGCCGGCATATTATTTTCGGGAATACCCTGGCTGATGATCTTGATCAGGTTGGCCCTGGTGGGCGCGCCGTGGAGCCAGGTCTTATCGACCAGCGACGGCCCGACCGCACCTTCCATCGTGCTGCCGTGACAGACGGCGCAATTGTTCTGATAGAGCTTGTCGGCGGAGACGGCAGCGGTGTTGGCGGAAAATGCAGGAGAGGAGGCGACAGCCATGCCGGTGACGGCGGCGAAGGCAAGCTTGACAATCTGTTTCATGGGGTCCCTCAGTAAATGATGGCACATTGTGCCATTAACGTTGGGGGGAAGGGAGGTGAAAACGGGGCAGGGCTGAAACCAAAACCAAACCAAACTAAAACCAAAATCAACCCAAACCGAAGCCCGTAGCCACCGCTCCGTCATACCCGCCTGCGCGGGGATGACAGATTGCCGGCGATTGTCAGCAGCTTAGCCGACGCAGCTCGCCATGGCCAGCTGCGCTCCTGCTTAGTGACCCAGCGCCAGGCGGCGGCCGCCGGTTGCCGGTGCTGCAGGGCGCTTGGCTGCAGAGCGTACCTGCGCGGTGGCGGCCGGGGCGGCATAGGCATTGTCCAGCTTGAACACGCTGACCAGCTGCGCCAGGTGGGCCGACTGGCCTTGCAGCGATTCCGCTGCGGCGGCTGCTTCTTCCACCAGGGCGGCGTTTTGCTGCGTCACGCCGTCCATCTCGCCGATGGCCTGGTTGATCTGGTCGATGCCTGCTTCCTGCTCCTGGCTGGCAGCGGCAATCTGTTCCATGATGTCGCTGACGCTGCGCACGCTGCTGACGATGTCCGTCATGGTGTTACCGGCCTGGTCCACCAGTGCGGCGCCGGCGTCGATTTTTTCCACCGAGTCGCTGATCAGTTCCTTGATGTCCTTGGCGGCGCTGGCCGAGCGCTGGGCCAGGTTGCGCACTTCCGACGCCACGACCGCGAAGCCACGGCCCTGTTCACCGGCACGGGCCGCTTCCACGGCAGCATTCAGCGCCAGGATGTTGGTCTGGAAGGCGATGCCGTCGATCACGCCGATGATGTCCACCACGCGCTTGGACGACGTGCTGATCGATTCCATGGTGGTCACGACCTCCGCCACCACGCCGCCGCCGCGCACGGCCACGTCGGACGCATTGGCTGCCAGCTTGTTGGCCTGGCGCGCATATTCGGTGTTCTGCTTGACGGTCGAGGTCAGCTCTTCCATCGACGATGCGGTTTCTTCCAGCGAGCTCGCTTGCTGTTCAGTGCGCGAGGACAGGTCCATATTGCCGCTGGCGATTTCATCCGAGGCGGTAGCCACGGCTTCCGTGGTGGAGCGCACTTCGCCCACGATGGAAGCGAGGCGGTCGCGCATGGCGGCAATGCTGAAGAGCAGGCTCGACGTGTCGTTGGCAGCGAGGTCCACGCGCACGGTCAGGTCGCCGGCCGCGATGCGGTCGGTGATGCCGGCCGCATACGCCGGTTCGCCGCCCAGCTGCTTGAGCACGGAACGGGTGATCAGCCAGCCCAGCACCAGCGACATGAGGATCGAGAACAGCGTGATGGCGATCGTGATGGAAATGCCCCGCACGCTGCGGTCATGCACGACCTGGCCGATCTCGTCGATGGCAAGGCGCTGGCGCTCGGCCACGGCCGCGATGCTGGCCAGATAGGTGTCGCAGGCCGGCACGAATTTTTGCTGGATCAATTGCTTGGCCAGCTCCAGGTCGCCGCTATTTCGCGCCTCGAGCACGCTCTTGCGGGCGGCCTGGTAAATGTCGCGGTCGGCCAGGGCCTTGGCGTACAGTTCCTTGGCGCGCGGATCGACCAGGCGCTCGGCGATCAGCTTTTGCACTTCGGCATTGCGCTTGATCGCGTGCGCCAGGCCGTCCTCAAAATATTTTTGATCGGCGACTTCCGTCAGGCGGGCAG
>JBEVMD010000586.1:0-9868 GCA_040508835.1 Duganella sp.
CGCGGGGGGGGCCCCGGGGGGGGGGGGGGGGGCCCCCCCCGGGGGTTTGTTGGCCGGGGGGCGGTCGCACCCCCCTCCCGGGCGGGCGGGCGCGCCCGCCAGCGAGGTCAGGTCGATATCGGCCGGGCTGGCGATGCGGAAGCGCGCTTCGCCGGCGCGGCGGTAGAACACCTGGCGCGCGCTTGAAACCCACTGCGTGCCGGCGCGGTCGAACAAGACCTGGTAGATGATGGCGGTGGGCGCGAAGCCGTCGGCGGCGCCCACGCGCACCCAGCGGTCCTTGTCGCGGTCGAGCCAGGCCAGGCCGCCGGCCGTGGTCACCCACACCGTGCCGTCGGGGGCGACCGTAAAACTGTGGGTGGCGCCGGGCGGGAAATCCTGCCCGGGGCCGTAGTGCCTGACTTTGCCGTTGAGGAAAACGCTGGCGCCGCCGAAGCGGTAGCCCACCCACAGCGCGCCGTCGGGCGCGGTGTGCAGCGGCAGCACGATCGAGGACAGCAGGGCGTTGCCGTCGATCGCGTCCTGGCGGTCGAAGCGCACGCCGTCGAAACGGTACAAGCCGGTGGGCGTGGACAGCCACAGCCAGCCGTCATGGGTCTGGGTGATGGCCTGGATTTGCGCAGGCGCGCCGTCTTCCGCGGTCCAGGCGTGGTGCGAATACAGGTCGAGCAGGCGCGGCTGCGGCAGCGGCGGCGCGGGGGCGGCAGAGGCCGGCATGCACGTCATGGCCAGCATCAGCAAGCAGGTCAATGCGGAGAACCAACTCGTGATGGATTTCATAACGCAAGCATACCGGTTTTTACGTAAACTTGCCTGAAAACACCCCGCTGTGCAGCGGGGTGTGCCGGCCATGGCGCGGGGCGGTCAGCCGGTGTTGCGCAGGCCCGCCGCCACACCGTTGATCGACAGGTGGATGCCGCGATGCACGCGCTCATCGGTCTTGCCTTCGTCGGTGGTGAGCGAGCGGTGGCGCTTGATCAGCTCCACCTGCAGGTGGTTGAGCGGATCGATGTAGGCGATGCGGTTCTGGATCGACCGCGCCAGCAGCGGATTGTTGACCAGCCGCTCGGCCACGCCGGTGATGCTTTGCAGGATGGACAGCGTGCTTGCATGCTCTTCGGTGATGCGCTTGAAGATACGCTCGCGCAGTTCCTTGTCCTGCACCAGGCCCGCGTAGCGCGAGGCGATCGCCAGGTCGGTCTTGGCCAGCACCATGTCCATATTGGACAGCAGCGTGGCAAAGAACGGCCACTGGCGCGACATCGCCTGCAGCTGCGCCAGGCGCTGGTCCTGTTGGGCGCCGTCGCCGGCCGCGATCCAGGCGCCGATGGCGCTGCCGAAGCCGTACCAGCCCGGCAGCAGCAGGCGGCACTGGCCCCACGAGAAGCCCCAGGGAATCGCGCGCAGGTCTTCGATGCGCTTGGTCGACTTGCGCGACGCGGGACGGGAACCGAGGTTCAGTTCCGCAATTTCGGCAATCGGCGTGGCGCTGAAGAAGTAGTCGGTGAAGCCCGGGGTTTCATAGACCAGGTTGCGGTACGCCTTGTAGGCCAGGTCGGAAATCTCGGCCATCACGGTTTCGAATTCGCGCAGCTGCGCCACGTGTTCGGCGTCTTCCGGCTGCGGCAGCAGGCTCGCTTCCAGCGTGGCCGCGACCAGCAGCTCCAGGTTGCGGCGGCCGATGTCCTTGTTCGAGAATTTGGAGGCGATGATCTCGCCCTGTTCCGTCAGGCGGATCTGGCCGTTGACGGTGCCGTGCGGCTGCGCCAGGATGGCCTCGTACGACGGACCGCCGCCGCGGCCGACCGTGCCGCCGCGGCCATGGAACAGGCGCAGTTTCACGCCCGCGTTGGCAAACACGGTGACCAGGTGGGTTTCGGCCTTGTACAGCTCCCACGTGGACGTGAGGAAGCCGCCGTCCTTGTTGGAGTCGGAATACCCGAGCATGACTTCCTGGATCTGGCCCTGCCTGGCGATCAGGCCCTTCACCAGCGGGATCGCCATCACCGCTTCCATGATGCCGGCCGCGCGCTGCAGGTCGGGGATGGTTTCGAACAGGGGAATGACCATCAGGTCCAGTTCCGAGTTGCCGGTATCGGCTGCAATGCGCAGCAGCCCCATTTCCTTTTGCAGCAGCAGCACTTCCAGCAGGTCGGACACGGTTTCCGTGTGCGAGATGATGTAGTTGCGGATCGCCCGCGCGCCGTAGCGGTGGCGGATGTCGCGCGCGGCGCGCAGCACGCCCAGCTCGGACTGGGTCTCGTCCGAGTACGCGATGTACGGCGACGACAGCAGGCGCGCCTGGCCCAGTTCGGCCAGGATCAGCGCCACCTTGGCGTCTTCGTCGAGCGCCGCGTAATCGGCTTGGGCGCCGGACTTGGCAAACAGCTCGGCCAGCACGCGCTCGTGCACGTCCGACGATTGGCGCATGTCGAGCGAGGCGAGGTGGAAGCCGAAGATGTCGGCCGCGCGCTTGAGGGTGGACAGGCGCGGGCGCACCAGCACGGCGCCGTGGTGCGCTTCCAGCGATTCGACCAGCACCTGCAGGTCGGCCGAGAAGCCGGCAGCGTTGGCGTACGGCTCGGCGTGGCCCACTTCCTTGCGCAGGATGTTGGTGGCGCCCAGCGCGCGCGCCGTGCTGGCCAGGCGCGCATAGATGCCGATCAGGGCGCGGCGGTACGGTTCGTCGGCGCGGTGGTCGGACGTGTCGGGCGACTGGTCGGCCAGGGCCTGCAGCGCGGGCGAGCAGCCGATCATCAGGGTCGATACCGACAGTTCGGCGCCCAGCGTGTGCGCCTCTTCCAGGTAGAAATCGAGAATGGTGGTGGCCTGGCGCGTCAGTGCGTGCTGCATGGTGCCGCCGTTGACGTTGGGATTGCCGTCGCGGTCGCCGCCGATCCAGCTGCCCATCTGCACGTACGGGGTGTCGATGGCGGTCGGCTCATGGTGGTCGGCGTCGCCGTAATGGCTGGCGATATCGCCTTCGATGTCGTCGTACAGGCCTGGCAGTTCGCGCAGGAACGTGATGCGGTAGTAGGACAGGGCGTTTTCGATTTCGTCGGCCACCGTCAGCTTGGTGTAGCGCAGCATGCGGGTTTGCCACAGCGTGGCGATGCGCGCGCGCAGCAGGTGCAGGTTGGCCGCTTCTTCCTTCGGCGTCAGGCGCTGGTCGCGCTCGGCCAGCAGGCGCGCGATGTCGTGCTCGGCGTCGAGGATGGACTTGCGCTGCACTTCGGTCGGGTGGGCGGTGAGCACGGGGGCGATCAGCGCATCGTGGAAGAACGTTTGCACGGTGTCCTTGCCGACGCCCGCGTTTTTCAGCTTACCGAGCGCGTAGCTGACGCTGCCCTTCTGGGCGTCGGAGCCGGCCAGCAGGTGGGCGCGGCGGCGGCGGATGTGGTGCTGGTCCTCGGCGATATTGGCCAGGTGGGAAAAGTACGAGAACGCGCGCACGACCGAGATGGTCTGTTCGCGGGTGAGGATCTTGAGCATGCCGTCGAGTTCGCGGGCGGCGTCGGTGTCGTCCTCGCGGCGGAAGCGCACGGCGGTCTGGCGGATGGTTTCGACCACGGCAAAGACTTCCTCGCCTTCCTGGTCGCGCAGCACGTCGCCCAGCAGGCGGCCCAGCAGGCGGATATCCTCCTTCAGCGGTGCGTCCTTGTCGGCCCCTGGTTGCGCTGCATTGTGTTCAGTATTGTTTTCGTCGATTGCACTAGATTGGTTTGCCATATAGATATGCCGTAGATATGCCGCAAAGAAATAAAATGTCGGTGCAAAGGCGGGTAGCCCGGTTCTGCAAGGAGGTGAGCATGTTAAAATTTATAATCTTAGACATGCGCGCGGTACTGGTCTGAGCCGGTAAGCGTCAGCGACAGTGAAAGAACTGGTTTTGAAAACATCCGAAGTGGCCCAACTTATTTCGTCCAATATTCCATCCACTATTCCATCAAGATTGGTGATCGCCTCGCGCGAAAGCCGGCTGGCCATGTGGCAGGCCGAGCATGTGCGTGAACGCTTGGCATTATTATATCCTCAGTGTGAAGTCAAGATTGTCGGAATGACGACGCGTGGCGACCAAATCCTCGACCGCACCCTGTCCAAGGTCGGCGGCAAGGGCCTGTTCGTCAAGGAACTGGAAGTGGCGATGGCCGAGGGGCGCGCCGACCTGGCCGTGCACTGCCTCAAGGACATGCCGATGGAGCTGCCCGAGGGCTTTGCCATGGCGGCCGTGCTCGAGCGCGAAGACGCGCGCGACGCCTTCGTCTCCAACGACTACGCCACGCTCGACGATCTGCCCGACGGCGCGATTGTCGGCACCAGCAGCCTGCGCCGCCAGTCGCTGATTGCCGCGCGCTACCCGCACCTCGTCATCAAGCCGCTGCGTGGCAACCTCGATACCCGACTGGGCAAGCTCGATCGCGGCGAGTACGCCGCCATCATCCTGGCCGCCGCCGGCCTCAAGCGCCTGGGCATGGCCGACCGCATCCGCTCGGTGCTGGCGCCGGAAACCAGCCTGCCGGCGCCCGGCCAGGGCACGCTGGCCATCGAGATCCCGCAACGCCAGTGCGACGGCGGCGGCGTGGACCTGGTCGCGCTGCTGGCGCCGCTGCACCACGCGCACAGCGCGCTGGCATCGATCGCCGAACGCAAGGTGTCGCAGGTATTCGGCGGCAGCTGCCAGGTGCCGCTGGCGTCGTACGCCACCATCGACGGCGACGAGATGCACCTGCGCGCCATGGTCGCCACGCCCGACGGCAAGCGCATGGTCAGCGCCGAGGCGCGCGGCACGGTGCTCGACGGCGATGCTGCCGCCGCGCTGGGCGCGCAAGTGGCCGAGATGCTGGGCGGGCAGGGCGCGGTCGATATCCTGGCCGCCTGCCTGAGCGACGCGGCGCAGGCGGACGACGATGCGCGCTCCGCCGAACTGGCGGCTGATGCGAAGTCGGACGCCTTGGCCGGCATTCCACCGCAGGCAGGCGCCTGATTGGCGGGCCTGGCGCAGGCGTCACCACAAGGGAGCCGGCCATGAGCGGCGCCGTCGTCATTACCCGGCCGCTGGCGCAGGCGCGCCCGCTGGCCGAACGCGTGGCGGCGCTGGGCCGCACCGTCGAGGTGCTGCCGCTGCTCGACATCGCGCCGCTGGCCGATCCGGTCGAGCTGCTGGCCGCCATCGCGCGGCTTGCCGGTTCGCGTTCCCCCTCGGCGCCGGCTGCTGCATCGATTCCCGCATCGGCTTCTTATTATGCATTGGTGGCGTTCGTCTCTCCCAACGCCATCGACGCCGCGTTCGCGCATCTGGACACCTGGCCGGCCGGCGTGACGGCGGCCGTGGTGGGCGAGGGCAGCCGGCTGGCGCTGGCCGCCCATGGCGTCACCAGCGCCAACGCCCACATCGTCAGCCCGCAGGATCCCGCCCACAGCGACTCCGAGCACCTGCTGCAGGCGCTGGACCTGGATGCGCTCCGGGGGCGGCCCGTGCTGATCGTGCGCGGCGACGGCGGCCGCGAACTGCTGGCCGACGGCCTGCGCGCGGCCGGCGCGCTGGTGGACGTGGTGCCTGCCTACCGGCGTTCGGTACCGCCGCTGACGCCGGCGCTGGCGGCCACGCTGCGCCGCCTGCTGGCGCAGCAGAACGACTGGATCGTCACCAGTTCCGAGGCGCTGCGCGGCCTGTGCGGCCTGCTGGCCCAACTCGACAGTGACGGTCCGCCCGGCGCACCGTCGTATGTTGTATCGATGCAACAACAGCATTTGATCGTGCCGCACGCCCGGATTGCGGAGACCGCGCACAATCTGGGCTTTTCCCGGACCACCCTCACCGGATCAGGCGACGAACGCCTGCTGGCCGCGCTACAATCACGCCTATGAACGATTTGCCTACATTACCTGATCCCGCCGCCCATGCCTCGGCCGCCGATGCCGACGCCCACGCCACGCCTGTGCCGCCCGCGGCCGTGAAATCGTCGCCCGAGCCCACGCTGCTCGCCACCCTGCAACAGCCCAGGGTGCTGCTGGCGGGCGTGGTGGTGCTGGCGGTGCTGCTGGCCGGCCAGAGCTGGTCGTCGCACGCGCAGATGCGCAAGCTGCGCCAGGAAATGGCGCTGCGCCTGCAGCAGGGCGACGCCCTCAACGGCGACAGCAACAAGCTGGCGCGCCAGGTGCAGGAAACCAGCCGCGAGGTGCAGGCCAAGGTCAACCTGCTGGAAAGCCGCCAGCAGGAAGCGCAAAGCCAGCAACTGGCGCTGGAACAGCTGTACCAGGACCTGTCCAAGAACCGCGACGAGTGGGCGCTGACGGAAATCGAGCAGGTGCTGTCCACCGCCAGCCAGCAGCTGCAACTGGCCGGCAACGTGCCCGGTGCGCTGATCGCGCTGCAAAACGCCGACCGCAGCCTGTCGCGCTCGGACAAGCCGCAGTTCATCACGATCCGCCGCGCGATTGCCAAGGACACCGAAAAACTCAAGGCGCTGCCCAATGTCGATTCCGTCGGCGTGGCCCTGCGCCTTGACAACGTGATCGCCCAGGTCGACACCTTGCCCATGCTGTCGGACGAAAAACCGACCCTGCCGGCCGCGCCCGAGAAAAAAGCGCGCGCCAAACCGGCGCTCGACAAGCACGGCAAGCCGCTGCCGGTGACCGACGCCGAGCCGGAATCGACGCCGTGGCTGCAATCGCTGCAGGGCGTATGGACCGGCTGGAGCACGGAAATGTGGTCCGACGTGCGCCAGCTGATCCGCGTGCGCAGCGTCGAGCATCCCGATGCGCTGATGGTCTCGCCCACGCAGGCGTATTTCATGCGCGAGAACCTCAAGCTGCGCCTGCTCAATGCGCGCATGGCCCTGTTGTCGCGCAACGAGACCGCGTTCCGCGCCGACCTGATTGCCGCCCAGGAGGCGCTGGTCAAGTATTTCGACACGCGCGCCCGTTCCACGCAAAGCGCGCAGGCGCTGCTGCGCCAGGTTCAAAGCAGCAACCTCGCCATCGAAATGCCCACCTTGTCCGACAGCCTGAACGCGGTACGCAACTACAAGGCAAAGCCCTAGCATGCGGATATTTCTCTGGATAGTCGCGCTGATGGCAGCCGCCATCGGCATTGCCGTGACGGCGCGCTTCAACCCGGGCAACGTGGTGCTGTTCTACCCGCCGCACCGGATCGACCTGTCGCTCAACTTCTTCTGCGTGCTGCTGCTGGCGCTGTTCGTGCTGCTGTACCTGGTGATCCGCGCCGTGCGCGCCACCGTCAAGATGCCGCGCAAGGTCGCGGCGTACCGCCAGCAAAAACGCGAACGCGACGGCAACAAGGGCCTGCGCGAGGCACTCAAGGCGCTGTTCGAGGGCCGCTTCGGCCACGCCGAAAAAGCCGCGCTGCGCGCTGCCGAACTGCCCGAAAACGCCGGCGTGGCCGCGCTGATCGGCGCCCGCGCTGCCCACCGCATGCGCCAGAGCGCGCGCCGCGACCAGTGGCTGGCCCGCATCCACGACGACCCCGCCATGAAAACGGCGCGCCTGATGACGGTGACGGAACTGCTGGTCGACGACCACCAGCCCGAAGCGGCGCTGGCCGCCGTGCGCGAACTGAACGCCAGCGGCACCCGCCACATCCACGCGCTGCAATGGTCGCTCAAGGCCCAGCAGCAGGCCAAGAACTGGCCCGAGGTACTGCGCCTGGTGCGCTCGCTCGACAAGCACCGCGCGCTGCATCCGGCGCTGTCGTCGCGCCTGCGCGAGCTGGCGTACGAGGACCTGCTCACCGATAAATCGCACGACGCCGAATCGCTGCAGCGCGTGTGGTCCACCGTGCCCACGGCCGACCGCATCAAGCCGTACATCGCCTGCCGCGCCGCCACCGCGCTCAACGCGCGCGGCCTGCACGACGAGGCGCGCCTGGTCGCCGAGGAAGCGCTCAATGCCGACTGGGACGACCGCGTGGTGCGCGCCTACCGCGAGGCGGCGGCGCCGGCCGGCTCGAATGCGCTGCTGATGCAGATCGAGCACTGCGAACGCTGGATGCACACCCGACCCACCGACGCCGAACTGGCGCTGACCCTGGGCGCGCTGTGCCTGAAGCAGAAGCTTTGGGGGAAAGCGCAGCGCCACCTGGAACAGGCGCTGTCCGACGCCAGCGACCCGCGCATGGTGCGCGAATCGCACCTGAAACTGGCGCAGCTGCACGAAGCGCTGCAACAGCCGGAAGAGGCGGCCAGTCATTACCGGCAGTGTGCGCTGGCGACGGTCTTGTAACGCTGGCGCTGGGCATATTGTTTATGGATCCCCGCGTGCGCGGGGAAGACGAATTTTCGGCCGGCGACTGTGGAATCGTTTTAACCGGCTCCTGCGGGGAAGACGAATTTTCGGCCAGTGGCCGGTGCGCCGTCCTTTGCGCGTGCGCGGGTAGGACGAATGTCGGCCAGTAGCCGCAGAGCCGTCGTCCCCGCGAACGCGGAAATCCATGGACACTGTGCTTCGTTGACCCTTCAAACTTGTAATTGCACGTCACCCCCACGCTGCGCGGATCGCCATACATGCCCGTCCCGTACGACCCCATCCCCGGCATAGACGTTTTATCGAGCGCATTGTTGACGTGCAGCGCCCGGGATCAGGTCGTACCTTGCCATCAGCCCCAGCACCGCGTAGGCGGGCTGCGTGGCGCGCCCGCGTCTGGCGTCGGACGTCTGGCAGTACGTCTCGCTCTGCCACGTCAGCGAACCGCCCACCACCAGTGCAGTCGACGCCTCCGGCAACCGGTACGTGGCCGAAGGTGGCGCCGTCGGCGCGCGAGCGCATCTAGTCCATCGAACTGGAAATTCTCTATCGTGTAGCCGCGCGCATAAAAGGTTGGCAGGAACGCCTGGCGCACGGGCGGCTCGAGGCCGTCGAGCATGGCGTCGATGGCGCGTGTTTCCGGCGACGGCTGGTGGACGTCGGGCAGGGCGGCCAGCGCGTCGAGATATGCGCGCTCACATCCTCGCGGCGGAAAAAATCGGCCACCAGCCCGCGCGCGATGGCGCCCAGGTAGGCGCGCGGCTCGCGCACCGTGGGCGGGTCGCACGGTGCGGCTAGGTCGTGGCGTGTGAACACGCGCAAAAACGTGTCGTGCGCCAGGTCGGCGGCGTCGCCCGCGTGGTCCATCCGGCGGCGCAGCCACGCGTGCAGCCAGCCGTGGTGGTTGCCGTACAGGGCGGTGACGGCGGCGTCGTTGCGAGGGGGCAGGGCAGGCACGGAGCGGTCGTCCTAATGGTAATAATACTCATTCATCATATCCTCACTGTCGCGTGTACGCTACCGCAGCGATTCGGCCACGCGCACGGGTGCTGCGCTGCACAAGCAAGCTGTACTTCGCTATAATTGCGACGTTAAACAATTGTCAGCACCCCCAACAAGGAAAACCCATGAGCTTGAATAAAGTGCCTTCGGGCCGCGATGTGCCCAACGACTTCAACGTGATCATCGAAATTCCGATGAACGCCGATCCGATCAAGTACGAAGTGGACAAGGATTCGGGCGCCATCTTCGTGGACCGTTTCATGGGCACCGCCATGCACTACCCATGCAACTACGGCTACGTGCCGAACACGCTGTCGGACGACGGCGACCCGGTCGACGTGCTGGTCATCACCCCGTTCCCGCTGATCCCAGGCGTGGTCGTGCGTTGCCGCCCGATCGGCGTGCTGAAAATGACCGACGAATCCGGTGAAGACGCCAAAGTGCTGGCCGTACCGGTCGACAAAGTATTGTCGATCTACAGCCACTGGCAGAAACCGGAAGACTTGAACGAACTGCGCCTGCGCCAGATCCAGCACTTCTTCGAGCACTATAAAGACCTGGAAAAAGGCAAATGGGTCAAGATCGACGGCTGGTACGGCGTGGA
>JBEVMD010000015.1:0-8276 GCA_040508835.1 Duganella sp.
AGCCATGCGCAATACCGACCGCCGCGTGGCCAAGCTGATGCAGGGACGGCTCGATGCGATCCGCTACCAGCAGGCCGAGTTGCGCAAAGCCCAGGCCAGCCTGGAGCAGGCCCAGCGACTATTGCAGGACGAAAAACTTACCCCTAATCAAGTTGCCGAACTGGACCGCCAATGGGCGATCACGTCGGCCGTGCCGGCCGTGGCCGAACCGTTCGCGGTGGCGCGCGCGGCACTGGCTGCGCGGCTCGAAGCGCAAGTGACCTTGCAACGCACCATCATCGATGCCCTGGCTGCCGTGCGCCAGCTGGCCGGCGCCGGTCTGCCCGCCGACGAGGCGGCGCAAACCGTCGAGCGCCACGCTGCTGACCTGGCCAGCTACCAGCAGGCGCCCGAACACGCCGCGCTGCCACGCCATTTGCTGGCCGACTACGGCCAGGCCATCGAGCAGGCGCGCACCGCGCTGGCCGCTGCCGCTGCGCGCGCCGCAGTGCCGGCGCCCGCGCCGGTGGCAGCATCCGCGGCAGCTGAAGCCGTCGTGCCCGCCGATGCTGGCGTCCATACTGACGCCCATTCCGACGCTAATGCCAGCGTCGAGGCCGGCGCCGATGCACACGCCGCCGTGGCTGCAGCGCCCAAGAAGGAACCGCGACCGCCCAAGCCGGCCCAGTCCAGGGAAGTCGAGAAAAAATTCCTCGAAACCTTGGAGGCGATGGAAGCTGCGCTCGAACAGGGCTCGTTGCACGCTGCAGCCGAGCACGATAAATGGCTCAAGGATCACAAGATCCGCCTGTCGTCGGCCCAGACCGACCATTTGAATCATGTCCGGGCAGAACTGAAACGGCTGGGCGACTGGGCGCGCTGGGGCGGCAACGTCTCGCGCGAGGAACTGGTCAAGGCCGTGGAAGACATGCCGGCGCAAGGGCTGGCCATGAGCGAGCTGGCCAAGAAAGTCGGCAGCATGCGCGAGCGCTGGAAAGCGCTCGACGCCGTCTCGGGCCACGCGCCTAAGGGCTTGTGGGAGCGGTTCGACGCCGCCTGCACGGCTGCCTATGCGCCGGCCGCCGCCCACTTCAAGCAGCTGGCTGAGGAACGTCACGCCAACGCCGCCAAGGCGCAGGCGCTGATCGAGGAAGTGCGCGCGATGGCCGACTCGGCTGCCGGGGGCGCCGACCTGAAGAACGTGGCCGCCGCCGTGCAGCGCCTGCGCCAGGTATGGGGCCGCCTGGGCGCCATCGACCGCAAGGACAAGCGCAAGCTGGACCAGGCGTTCGACAAGGCGCTGGCGCAAATGCAGGCGCCGCTGGCCGAACAGCGCAAGATCGAAGCGACCAGGCGCGAGGAACTGATTACCGAAGCCGAGCAGCTCGATCCGGCCGACCGTCATACGCTCGACAAGCTGCGCCGCCTGCAGGAACGCTGGCAGGAGCTGGCCAAGGCGCTGCCGCTCGAACGCAAGATCGAGCAAGCGCTGTGGCAGCGCTTCCGCGGCGTGTGCGACGCCATCTTCGCCAGGCGCAAGGAAACCGCGCACGCGGCCGACCACGAACGCAAGGCCCACCTGCATGCGCGCGAAGCGCTGTGCAAGGAACTGGAAACGGCCACGTTTACCGGCGACGACAAGGAACAGCTGGCAGCCATCGCCAAAACCCTGCGCGACGCCCAGTCGGCCTGGAATGCGGCCGGCACCGTGCCGCGCGCGGCTGAGGCCCGCATCACCGCCCGCTACCAGGCGGCAGTGGCCGCGGTGCAGGCGCAAGCCGATAACATCAAGCGCCGCGCCGGCGCCGCCCAGGCCAATGCGCTGCGCGACAAGCTGCGCGTGACGCAGGCGCTGGAGGCGGCAATTGCCGGCCAGGATGGTCAGGACGGCAAGAGCGATCTGGACGCGGATGCCTGGCAAGCGCGCTGGGCCGAATTGCCGCCGCTGCCGGGCGAGTACGAAAAAGCGCTGCACGGGCGCTTTGCCGCCGGTCTGGCTGCGCAGGGCGGCAACCGCGCTGCGTATGCCGCGCTGCTCGAGAGCAATCGCGGCAAGTTGCTGGACGAGGTGTTGCGCCTGGAAATCGTGGCAGGCGTCGATTCAGGCGCCGAGTTCGCGCGCGAACGGCTGAAAATGCAGGTGGAAGTGCTGCAATCGTCGCTCAAGTCCGGCCAGAAACCGCTGACGGCGTCTGCCGCCTACCTGCAGCTGTGCGCGATGCCGGCCCTGGCCGACGCCCGCACGGCCAGCCGCATCGAACAGCTGTTCCGCCGCATCGGCGGGGGCGACCCGAAACAGGAGCGTTGATGACTGTGGGTTTGAACCAGGTCCGTATCCAGACCGAGGATTTCGATCTCGGCGCCGAGGTGGCGCGCCTGCGCGCCGCCAACCCGAAAATCGGCGCGGTGGTCACGTTCGTGGGTGCCGTGCGCGACCTCAACGACGGCGCCACCGTGGCCGAGATGGAGCTCGAACACTATCCGGGCATGACCGAGCAGGCGATTGTCGACATCATCGACCAGGCCAGGCAGCGCTGGCCCACGTTCGGCGCGCTGGTGATCCACCGCGTGGGGCCGCTCAAGCCGCTCGACCAGATCGTGCTGGTGGCCGCCACGGCTGCGCACCGGGGCGAGGCGTTTGCCGCCTGCGAATTCATCATCGATTACCTGAAAACGGCCGCGCCGTTCTGGAAGAAAGAGCAGACCCCGGACGGCGCGCGCTGGGTCGATGCCCGCGTGAGCGACGACGCGGCGCTGGCCAAATGGCAGGGAGCCGCCTCCGCCTGATGCGCTGATGTGACAACCGTGCCGCAGCTCTTGAAAAGATGTCCGTACAGCCCTATCTGTGCGATAACTTAAAACCAACGGAGCACTTTCATGCGGCAAGATAAACTCACTACCAAACTCCAGGAAGCCCTGTCGGACTCGCAGAGTCTGGCCGTGGGTAACGACAACCAGTATATCGAACCGGTGCACCTGCTGATGGCCCTGCTAAACCAGGACGACGGCAGCACCCGGTCGCTGCTGCAGCGCGCCGGCGTCAACATCGGCGGCCTCACGCGCGCGCTCAAGGATGCGCTGGAACGCCGCCCCAAGGTATCGGGCACGGGCGGCGATGTGCAGGCCAGCCGCGAGCTGGTGTCGGTGCTGAACCTGGCAGATAAAGAGGCGCAGAAACGCACCGACCAGTTCATCTCGAGCGAAATGGTGCTGCTGGCGCTGGCCGAGGACAAATCGGACGCCGGCACGCTGGCGCGCGAAAACGGCCTCACGCGCAAGGCCCTGGAAAGCGCCATCGACGCCGTGCGCGGCGGCGGCAAGGTCGACTCGCAAGAGGCCGAAGGCCAGCGCGAAGCGCTGAAAAAATACACGCTGGACCTGACCGAGCGCGCCCGCGCCGGCAAGCTCGATCCCGTGATCGGCCGCGACGACGAAATCCGCCGCGCGATCCAGGTCTTGCAACGCCGCAGCAAGAACAACCCGGTGCTGATCGGCGAACCGGGCGTGGGCAAGACCGCGATAGTCGAAGGCCTGGCGCAGCGCATCGTCAACAACGAAGTGCCCGATTCGCTCAAGGGCAAGCGGGTGCTGGCGCTCGACATGGCCGCGCTGGTGGCCGGCGCCAAGTACCGTGGCGAATTCGAAGAGCGCCTGAAAACCGTTTTAAAAGAACTGGCGATGGACGAAGGCCAGACCATCGTCTTCATCGACGAGATGCACACCATGGTGGGCGCCGGCAAGGCCGATGGCGCCATGGACGCGGGCAATATGCTGAAACCGGCGCTGGCCCGTGGCGAGCTGCACTGCGTGGGCGCCACCACGCTCGACGAGTACCGCAAGTACATCGAGAAGGACGCCGCGCTCGAGCGCCGCTTCCAGAAAATCCTGGTGGACGAGCCCAGCGTGGAAGACACGATTGCCATTTTGCGCGGCCTGCAGGACAAGTACGAGCTGCACCACAAGGTCGCCATTTCGGACGCCGCCATTATTGCCGCGGCCGAACTGTCGCACCGGTACATCACCGACCGCTTCCTGCCCGACAAGGCCATCGACCTGATCGACGAAGCGGCGTCGAAAATCAAGATCGAGATCGACTCCAAGCCCGAGGTGATGGACAAGCTCGAGCGCCGGCTGATCCAGCTGAAGATCGAGAAGGAAGCCGTCAAAAAGGAAAAGGACGAAGGCTCGCGCCGCCGCCTGGACCTGATCGAGGAAGAAATCGAGCGCCTGCAGCGCGAACTGAACGACTACGAAGAAATCCTCAAGGCCGAAAAAGCCGTGGTGCAGGGCAGTACCCACATCAAGGAAGAGATCGAACGCATCAAGCTGCAGATGGAGCAGGCCACGCGCGAGAGCAACTGGCAACGCGTGTCCGAGCTGCAATACGGCCGCCTGCCCGAGCTGGAAGCGGAACTCAAGCGCGCCGAGACCGCCACCGCCAATGGCGTGTCGCTCGAGAAAAATTCGCCGCCCAAGCAAAAGCTGCTGCGCACCGAAGTGGGCGCGGAAGAGATTGCCGAAGTGGTGTCGCGTGCGACCGGGATTCCCGTCTCGCGCATGATGCAGGGCGAGCGCGACAAGCTGCTGCACATCGAAGAGAAGCTGCACGAGCGCGTGGTGGGCCAGGACGAGGCGATTTCCGCCGTGTCCGACGCCATCCGCCGTTCGCGCGCCGGGCTGTCCGATCCGAACCGTCCTTACGGTTCGTTCATGTTCCTGGGACCGACGGGCGTCGGTAAAACCGAGCTGTCGAAGGCGCTGGCCGGGTTCCTGTTCGATACCGAGGAATCGATGATCCGCATCGACATGAGCGAGTTCATGGAGAAGCACTCGGTGGCCCGGCTGATCGGCGCGCCGCCCGGCTACGTGGGGTACGACGAGGGGGGGTACTTGACCGAAGCCGTGCGCCGCAAGCCGTACAGCGTGATCCTGCTCGACGAAGTGGAAAAAGCGCACCCGGACGTGTTCAACGTGCTGCTGCAGGCGCTCGACGATGGCCGCATGACGGACGGCCAGGGCCGCACCGTGGACTTCAAGAACACGGTGATCATCATGACGTCCAACCTGGGTTCCCATAAGATCCAGGCGATGGAGGATTCCGATCCGGCGCTGGTCAAGTTGTCGGTGATGGCCGAGGTACGGTCGCATTTCCGTCCCGAGTTCATCAACCGGATCGACGAGATCGTGGTATTCCATGGCCTGGACGAGAAGAATATCGGCGCCATCGCCAAGATCCAGTTGGCGATCCTCGAGCGTCGCCTGGCCAAGATGGACATGGCGCTGCAGATCACCGACGGCGCGCTGCACAAGATCGCCGAGGCCGGCTACGATCCCGTCTACGGCGCGCGGCCTTTGAAACGGGCGATCCAGCAGCAGATCGAAAATCCGCTGTCCAAGCTGATCCTGCAAGGACGGTTCGGACCGAAGGATGTGATCCATGTCGATGCGGAAAATGGCGAGCTGACGTTCAAGTAATCGCCACCGTGAGGTGGGAGCCGTCAGTCGTTAGCCGTTAGCTGCAAAGCCGCTAAGCCGCTAAGCCGCTAAGCCGTCATCCCCGCGTACGCGGAGATGACGGCTCGCCTTTTAGCTTAGCTGAAAAACGCCGACGGCGTACTCCCGAAGGTTTTTTTGAACATCGCCGAAAACGCCGACTGGCTTGCATAGCCCAGCTCGGCGGCCACCTGCGACAGCGGCATCCCGCGCGCGATCAGCGGCGCCGCATGCGCCAGCCGCACCTGCCGGCGCCACTGCAGGAATCCCATTCCCAGCTCCCGTTCGAACAGCCGCGTCAGCGTGCGTTCCGATGCGCCCACCCGTCCGGCCCAGTCCTGCAACGTCAACTCCGCTCCCGGATCGTCGATCAGCGCATCGCACAGCGCCTTTAAGCGCTTGTCGCGCGGCAGCGGCACGCGCATGGGGCGCACCGCGCAGCGCGTCACTTCGTCGAGGATCATTTCGCTGAGCAGCCGTTCCCGGTCCGACTGCTCGTTTTCATCGTGCTGCGCGAGCGCGGCAATCAGTTCGCGCAGCAGGGTCGACACGTGCACCACCTTGCAGTCGTCGCCCGCGAACGGCGACCGGCTCGCGTGCACGAACACGGGCCGCAGCAGCGTGCGTTCGAGTACCGTGATCGTGTGCTCCATGCCGGGCGGTATCCAGATGGCCCGTTGCGGCGGCACGATCCAGCTGCTGTGGTTAGCCGTGACCCGTACCATGCCCTGCATCGCATAGGTAAATTGCCCGTACGGATGGTCGTGCGGCAGCAGCACGGCGTTCGCTTCCAGGTCGCGGCCGGCGATGGTTACGTGCCGGTTCGGCGTGGGATACACGCCCACGCGGTTGAACAGAGTGTGGGTGACGATGGGAGCTGGCATGGCGTGAATCGGGTTGATGTTGGTGCAGCGTTGATGCAACATGGGACGCTGTTGGCGCAATGGCGACAAATCATGTCGTTCTATCTTAAATCAGCCGCACCCGTTTCACCTACACTGCCATTTCAAAATAGCAACAGGAGTGCACGATGGACGACAAAATATTGTTCCGGCAGGATGCCAGGGTGATCGGCCTGGTGGGACTGGCCCACGGAACCTCCCACTTTTACCACTTGATACTGGCCGCGCTGATCCCGTGGCTCAAGCCCGAATTCCACCTGTCGTACAGCGAGCTGGGCTTGCTGATGACGGTGTTTTTTGCCGTCTCCGGCGTGGGGCAGGCCATGGCCGGCTTCGTGGTGGACCGGTTCAGCGCGCGCGTGGTGCTGATGAGCGGCGTCGCGCTGCTGGGCCTGTCGGCCGTGGTGCTGTCATCTGCTCACACGTACCCGCAACTGATGGCGGGCGCGTTCATGGCCGGCTGCGGCAACTGCGTGTTCCATCCGGCCGACTATACCTTGCTCAACCAGCGCGTGTCGAAGGCGCGGCTGGCGCACGGCTTTTCCGTGCACGGCATCAGCGGCAATATCGGCTGGGCGCTGTCGCCGCTGTTTTTGACGTCGGTGGCGGGCCGCACCGACTGGCGCACCGCGCTGCTGTGCGCTTCGCTGCTGCCGTTGTGCGTGCTGGCGTTGCTGCTGTGGAACCGCCATGCATTGCGCCCCGCACCGGTGATCGCGCCCGCGACCGGCGCCGCCGCCGTGGTTGGCGCCAGTCCGCTCGGTTTTCTGCGCCTGAAAGTGGTGTGGATGTGTTTTGCCTTCTTCGTGATTTCGTCGATGGCGCTGGCCGGCGTGCAAACCTTCGCCGCCACCAGCCTGGTGAGCCTGTACGGCATGTCGCTGGCGTGGGCCACGTCGGCCTATACGTGCTTCATGCTGGCGTCGGCGGTGGGCATGTTGTATGGCGGCTTCCTGGGCGCAGGCAGCCGCCGCCACGACCGCATCATCATACTGGCGTTTGCGTCGGCAGCCGTGATCGCGCTGGTGCTGGCGGCGGCAATCGTTCCCGCGTGGATGGCGATCGTGCTGATGGGCCTGATCGGTTTCGTGACCGGCATTGCCGGACCGTCGCGCGACCTCATGATACGGGGCGCGGCGCCCGCCAACGCCACCGGCCGCGTATTTGGCGTCGTGTATTCGGGACTGGACACGGGCCTGGCCATCGGTCCGTTGCTGTTCGCGGCGCTGATGGACGCCAACCGCCCGGCTGCCGTGTTCGTATGCATCGCCATCTTCCAGGCGCTGGTGATCCTTACCACACTGGGGGTGGGCAATCACCGCCCGGTAGCGGCTGCGCCGAAAGCAGCGTAGTACGGTTCCATTTGAAAGATGCCGACTGTTGGGTGCTTACATCACTTTTTGATAATTATTTTTAGATAAGTTTGCTAGCAGATTGCAAGAAGGGGCGCTTTTTCGCGGCCATTTTTCATCTGGCGGAAAATCAATTTCACATGGTGAAATTTCATGTGAGTTTGCAGCATCAGGATCTTTCACGCTGAGAAAGACTGTCTCACATCATGAAATATCGCTTTCATCTATTTGATTTTTAAAGAGTTTATTTGGGTTATATGTCTTATAGAAGACTGGTCATGCGCTGCACAAAACCGATTACCATGGATCCAACAGCACAGCACTTTATCAACCCCCAATAGCTCTTTCATCAAGCAAACTTAGGAGAACACCATGGCCACTCGTGAACAGCAAATCGCCGCCCTGCAACAGGACTGGGACACCAATCCACGCTGGAAGGGCGTGACCCGCACCTACACCGCCGAGGACGTGGTCCGGCTGCGCGGCTCGCTGCAGATCGAACATACGCTGGCCAAGCGCGGCGCCGAAAAGCTGTGGGACCTGGTCAACA